>NZ_LWGJ01000772.1:0-676 GCF_001635845.1 Oleiphilus sp. HI0132
AATCATTTTCACCTAGTAAAATCTTTGTTTGGCCATTTAAGGTGACGCTTGGGAGTAGGTCTTCTAATGTGGCCTTGCTGATTAATGACTCGTTACGGCTAATATCATCTTCTTCATAGGGATAGATTACATAGTCGTCGAGGTAGGCACTGTATTGGCTAATGATATAGAGCTTTGAGCCGATTTTTCGGCTGCTGACATACTGACCCTCTATCTGTATAGATGTGGTTTTGTCTATGGTGGATTCAGGTGTTTCCACGTCATACATATCAATACTGATACGGCTATCACTCCAGTGCCAGAAGTAGTCGCTATAGACTTGAGCGTATTCGTTAGCGATTGAAATAAGTTTTTTGTTTTCGAGTGTTTCTTCCAGATACAAGCCCTGTAAGTAATGACGTGAAGTAGAGAGGGTAATGGTATTGAGCGCTTCGTGTTTACCTGTCTGTTCCGATAATTCAAATATATTGATGTCGGAACCTCCATTGTAGCTGTATATCAGGTTTCCGTCGGTCTTAAGCCAGTCGAGTTCATCGACTCCTGTTTCTTGAGTATTAGTTCGGGAGTAGCTATCGCTTGACTCGTCAGAAGAGGCATCTGCACTTCCATCGCTTTCGAGTACGGGGGCATCGAGGCAAATATCGCAATAGCTAGGGTTCTGGTTATTCGAAGCAAT
>NZ_LWGJ01000773.1:0-633 GCF_001635845.1 Oleiphilus sp. HI0132
TGTTTATTGTGAGCTACTTGCTGGCGGGTATCTTTGCCGGGTTAACGGCAGGGCTCTTTGGCGTGGGTGGTGGTTTAGTCGTCGTGCCTATCCTGGTTTTTGTCTTCGAAAGCCAAGGTTTCCCCGCAGAAGTCTTGACCCATATGGCGATAGCAACTTCACTTGCGACCATAGTGTTTACCTCGATGAGCTCGGTATATAATCACCATAAGAGAGGCGCGGTTTTGTGGTCGGTGTTTCGGCCGATGAGTGCTGGTATTGCGCTAGGTGCGGTGCTTGGTGTATTAACGCTGGTGCAACTAGATGGCTGGATGCTGAAAAAGCTGTTTGGACTTTTTGCGGTGATTGTAGCGCTGCGAATGTTTATCAAATCCGCTAGCTTGCAGTCTTTGGCGATACCCGGAAATATCGCACTATCTATAATGGGCGTGGTCATTGCGTGGTTTTCTTCTATCTTCGGGATTGGTGGTGGAACACTTAGCGTTCCTTATTTGAGTCGGTATCGTATTGAGATGAAAGAAGTGGTGGGTACCGCCGCTGCATGTGGTTTACCCATCGCTTTATTTGCCACGCTCAGTAATGTGATGATGGGAAGTGATTTGCAAGGACGGCCTGAATGGAGTTTGGGATTGA
>NZ_LWGJ01000774.1:0-705 GCF_001635845.1 Oleiphilus sp. HI0132
CATTTGCACTCTGTCATCAATTGCTTAAAGAAGTAATTATAGGCTGGAAAAGTCAGCCTGCAACACCTTCACCGACATTCTTAACGCAAGACCAAAGCAATTATCATTGTTATCCTAATATGACATTACAAGCTCTTAAGAGAAAAACAAATTTGTTTACTCAGGCGGCTCACTAGTGAAGAATACATTTTTGACCGCGCTCTTTACCTCTTTTATAAGGTAAGCAAAGCGACTACAAGTTTACGAGCAACAAAGATCATGACATTCCCTTCTTCACAGCAACGCTTTCTATTTATTTTTATCGCTTGTGCGGCACTATTAGTCACTGCCACCTACATTGAGCCTTTTAGCAGCATGGACCCATGCCCAATGTGTATGATGCAACGAGTATTCTTTAGCGGCATTGGGCTCGTTGCGCTGATCGGTGCAATCCATAATGCAGGAAAGATCGCTTCGTCCATCTACGCATTCCTCGCAGCACTCTTATCTGTGGGTGGTGCCGCTGTTGCTATTCGACAATTGTGGCTACAAAGCTTACCCGAAGACCAGGTCCCCGCATGCGGCCCCGGCATCGATTATATGCTCGAAGTGTTTCCCTTATTGGAAGTAATCGAGATGGCCCTACGAGGCACAGGCGATTGCGCAAAAGTTCAGTGGACCTTCATGAGTCTATCAATCCCAGGCTGGAGCTTATTGGCGTTTATT
>NZ_LWGJ01000775.1:0-623 GCF_001635845.1 Oleiphilus sp. HI0132
GGTAGACGCTTATCATCAGAAAGCGCTACGTTTTCTACGATTGCACCGAACTTGATCGCATCCCAAATGATTGGCTCATTCTTTTGAGATAGATCAATAGTCTTCGCATAGCAGCCGCCTTCAATATTGAAGACAACGCCTTTGCCCCAACCGTGCTCGTCATCACCAATAAGGTAACGCGCAGGGTCAGCAGACAAGGTAGTTTTACCTGTACCTGACAAACCGAAGAACAATGTTGTTTCGCCGTCATCACCAACGTTTGCAGAACAATGCATTGGTAATACGTCTTTCTCTGGCAACAAGAAGTTCTGAACAGAGAACATTGCTTTCTTCATTTCACCCGCATAACGCATACCTGCAAGCAAAACGCGACGCTTGGCGAAGTTGATGATTACTGTACCGTCACTATTAGTACCGTCACGCTCAGGTACACACTCAAAGCTTGCAACGTTTAGGATTTCCCATTCTTGCTTATCGGCCTGGTTATATTGCTCAGGGCGGATAAACAGATTGCGACCAAACAGGTTCTGCCAAGCAGTTTCTGTTGCAACCTTAACAGGTAGATAGTGATCAGCATCTGCACCCACGTGAAGGTGAGAAAGATAGCTATCTCGCTCAGCCAA
>NZ_LWGJ01000776.1:0-441 GCF_001635845.1 Oleiphilus sp. HI0132
AGTATTACAGTCACTGCAATCAATACTAATCAACCCCCTATGGCCGATGCGGGCCCTGACCAACAAGCAAACGGGAATGACATTGTCGTCGTTAGCGGCGCAAATAGCACCGACCCGGAAGGAAGCAGCCTGAGCTATACCTGGCAACAGGTTTCCGGCCCTGTGGTTACAGTTCTAGATTCAGAGCAAGCTCAAGCTTCATTCATAGCACCGGAAAATGGTGGCGAAATTGAGCTTAGCCTAACCGTCAATGACGGCGAGTTAAACTCTGTAAGCGATAGCATTATTATTTCTGTTCAAGCTATCAGCACTGCATTGGTCGCTCACGCAGGCGCTGACCAAACAGTCAGAAGCAATACATTGGTTTCACTAGATGCCAGTGAAAGTACTCATAGTGAGCACCTGAGTTTAAGTTACGCCTGGCGTCAGACAGGTGGCCCA
>NZ_LWGJ01000777.1:0-561 GCF_001635845.1 Oleiphilus sp. HI0132
TAATAGAAGACGTTTTCGTCATGCATTGATAAGCCTTGCGATTGCCGCAACACTTGCAATGATCGGAAACTGGATTCGGGTCTTCATTCTATTACTCATCGCCTATTATGAGGGCGTTAGCCACCCTTTAATGGAAGACCATGATACTTTAGGGTGGATTGTGTTCGGTGCCGTGATGCTTCCATGGTTTTTCATCGACCGCCACTTCGATGCAGAAGGCGAACAAGAGTCACCTGTAAAACAAGATACATCGCAGCCATTGAAACAACAAATTCTCTCGTTAACAGCTTGCACAGTTTTACTAATCATTTCCCAACTAGCACTTAGCCCACCAGAAAATAGAGAATACCAGGTAAGCCAACCTAAGCTACCAAAAACACTAAATGGCCTAACACTCGATACAACTCGAGCGACCAACTGGAAACCTCACTTTCCACAACCAACCAATTTAACGCGAGGCTTATACGGAGCCTTCGGAGACCAGCTCGACCTATACATCCTCACCTACCTAAACAATAGTAATGTAGAAATGGCCAATAGCCAGAACACAATATTTGATAA
>NZ_LWGJ01000778.1:0-706 GCF_001635845.1 Oleiphilus sp. HI0132
TATTGTTTTTCGTCAGCACGAGTAAGCTGTATGCCGAAGAAAGCACCAGCACAACAACCGTCTATAAAGTCACAAAACCAGATGGCAGCATATCGTACTCAGACCAACCACAAAGCAACGCCGTCACCTTGGAAGTCGAACCCGTTCCAACCATACCTGCACTAAAACCAAGCCCCATAAGTTTTAGCTCTGCACCTACAGACGACAGCTTTCTTTACCAGTCACTTGTTATTAGCGCACCAATAGACCGGAGCGCACTCCACTCAGGCACGGGTGACATCACTGTAAGCACCATATTAGAGCCTTCATTAAGAGCAGAGGACAAACTGCGCTTTCTGCTGGATGGTGNCGAAGTTGCATTACAAAAAGGGGCGAGCTTGCTGCTAACAAGCCTAAATAGAGGAACACACACGATCACGGTCCAAGTTATCGACCCACAAAACAAGGCTCTTATCTCAGCCAGTAGTCAATTTACAGTTCATCGACCTATCGCCAGAGCGTTCAAAATTAACTAACACATAGAGAGCACCAATAGGGAACACCCCAAAAAAGCAATGCACAAAATTGGTGCGCACATCCTATCTTCATCTATACTAAACCAAGAGCCCTGACACGCAAGCAGTCGGGAGCTCGCTAAATAGCTACTCTCTGAACATATTCGACGCCACATAAAACATTGGTTTGCTTCTTGCTTTGGCTATTATAG
>NZ_LWGJ01000779.1:0-381 GCF_001635845.1 Oleiphilus sp. HI0132
TGAGCCCATTGTCATCATTGGCATCAGAATACGCTCATTGCGCTGGTAGAAGGTACCATCCTTAACTTCTTCATCAGCTTTAAGCGCTTCTTCTTCACCCACCACTTGGCGTGTTAACAAGTGATTCAATGCTACCGGCGGGCTCAAGTAACCCAACTCAAAGGCAACCAAAGTCATCATCCAGAAGTGAATTGGATCAATACCAGCCTGGTAAGCAACCGTAGCGATTGTTTGGCTTACCAGAATTACCGCACCAAAGGCTTCCATAATCATACCCATGACAACCAACGCACACACCATAAGGGCCATTGCTGTCCAGATACTTGAGAAGTCACTTGGGAACATCTCAACAACACCGGTTCGTTCGATCATACCACCCAA
>NZ_LWGJ01000780.1:0-308 GCF_001635845.1 Oleiphilus sp. HI0132
CTTATCTGGTGGCGGTAACATCATCATTGCGGTTGGCGAGAACAGCTTGATAGGTGCCAATGCAGGTATCGGCATTCCTTTAGGTGATCGCTGTACTGTTGAGTCAGGTCTCTACATTACTGCCGGTACAAAAGTAGTTATGCTTGACGCTGAAAACCAGGTCGTTGAGACGGTTAAAGCACGTGATCTAGCAAATAAAGCCGACCTACTGTTCCGCCGAAACTCGGCAAATGGTCGAGTTGAATGCTTAACTAATAAGACTGCCATTGAACTGAATGAAGAGCTTCACGCCAACAACTAGTATCTGG
>NZ_LWGJ01000781.1:0-9740 GCF_001635845.1 Oleiphilus sp. HI0132
TTTGAATCTGAACAAGAAATGTTTCGCGATGCGTTTAAGAAGTTCCTTGAAGCTGAAGCTGTGCCTCACCACGAGCAATGGGAGAAAGACGGTCAGGTATCTCGTGAACTATGGAAGAAGGCTGGTGAACACGGCTTTTTAAGCCCAACTGTCCCAGAAGCATACGGCGGTGTTGAAGGTGACTTTCGTTTCAATGCGGTGATCGATGAAGAAGTTGCTAATTACGGCTTAAGTGGTATCGGCTTTGGCTTGCACTCAGACATCGCGGTGCCTTACATCATGGCTTACGGTTCCGAAGAGCAAAAGCAAAAGTACCTGCCGGGTTGTGTTGATGGTTCAATTGTGACCGCGATTGCCATGACAGAGCCTGGCACCGGTTCTGACTTACAAGGTGTGAAAACCAATGCTGTGTTAGACGAGTCAGGCGAGTTCTATACACTCAATGGTTCTAAGACCTTTATCACTAATGGACAGTTAGCAGATTTAATTATCGTGGTGGCTAAAACTAACCCTGAAGCTGGCGCAAAAGGTACGAGCCTTCTGTTAGTTGAGGCAAACTCACCCGGCTTTGAAAAAGGCACCAATCTTCATAAGATCGGTATGAAGGCACAGGATACGTCAGAGCTATTCTTCCAGGATGTAAAAGTCCCAAAAGAAAACGTGCTAGGTGCTGAAGGCATGGGCTTTATCTACCTTATGCAGGAGCTACCACAAGAGCGGCTATCGGTAGGCTTAAACGCGATCGCTAGTGCAGAGTCGATTCTTGAGCAAACAGTCGCATACGTTAAAGAGCGTAAAGCCTTCGGCCGTGAAATAGCATCGTTCCAGAACACCCAGTTTAAGCTTGCCGAAATGTCAGCAACCTTGACGATGGCGCGTGTATTTGTCGATAAATGCTTAGAGCTGCATATTAATAAGCAACTAGATGTGGTGACCGCAGCGAAGCTTAAATTATTGACTACCGAGATTCAGTGTGACGTGATAGATGAATGTTTACAGCTACATGGTGGTTACGGCTACATGTGGGAGTATCCGGTTGCGCGCGCTTACGCAGATGCGCGTGTTCAGAAGATCTATGCTGGTACAAATGAAATCATGAAGTTGATTATCGGCCGCTCGATGGTCTAAAGGAAGTAGGGGTAAGTAATGTCACAACCACTCAAGGGAATTAAGATTCTCGACTTTACCACCTTATTACCGGGCCCTTATGCAACGCAATTGTTGGCAGATATGGGCGCAGAGGTTGTAAGAGTAGAGTCACCTACGCGACCCGATCTACTAAAGCTCTTGCCGCCAATGGTAGGTAAGGTTTCTGCCTCGCACGCCAGCGTTAATCGCAATAAGAAAACGATTGCTGTTGATTTAAAGCATGAGAGTGCAAAAGAGATCGTTCATAAGTTGGTGAGTGAGTTTGATATTGTGATTGAGCAATTCAGACCAGGTGTTATGGCGCGTCTAGGTCTGGATTATGAGGCCTTGGTAAAGTTTCAGTCTAAATTAATCTATTGCTCGATCACAGGCTATGGTCAAACAGGGCCCTTAAAAGATCGGGCAGGGCATGATATTAACTATTTGGCTTTGTCGGGCTTAGCCAGTTTCTCTGGCAGAAAAGAAACCGGTCCCACTTTATCTGCAACACAGGTTGCCGATATTGCAGGTGGTTCACATCATGCCGTAATGGCGATTCTTGCCGCAGTGATTGAACGTGCTTCTACTGGAAAAGGCCAGCACCTGGATATCAGTATGAGTGATGCGGCCTTGGCGCTGAGCACGATGTTCGGCGCCAACGCGCTAGTCAGTGGCAAGGACCCAGCGTGTGGCGAAGAGATGCTCAACGGTGGTTTATTCTACGACTACTACCAGACGGCAGATGGCAAGTATATTTCGGTCGGTAGCCTGGAACCAAACTTCGCGATGGTTTTGCTATCTACCCTAGGTTTGACAGCTTACCAGAATAAGATTGCCGACCAACGAGCCGAAACCCAAACAGAAATCAAGGCAGCAATTGCAGCAAAAGTGATCGAAAAAGACCAAGCTCACTGGAATGACGTCTTTGGCAACTTAGATGCTTGTGTAGAACCTGTATTGAGTATCAACCAGGCTGCAGCGCACCCTCACTTCATAGCGCGGGGCATGATTACCACCGCTGTAGATGAGACAGGCAACGAGATTCAACAAATAAATAGCGCATTGCCATTTAAGTCTGAAGGCATAAAGCAAGCAGGGAGACCTTTGGGGGCAGATACCTCAGATGTATTAAAGTCTTTGGGCTATAGTGATGAGCAAGTTCAGGGGCTTAGAGAGGGGAAGTGTGTTAAGTAAGCATATATCTCGCTGTGAACCTGACTCGTGCTAACCTGCCAGCGAGCCGTGGAAGGCTCTGCCTACAGCTGAGGCTAAGTCGGGGCCTTGCTCAATAACGCAATCAGCGCTTCAATCTCACTTAATTTCTCTTCTGCGTTCTTGGCCTCAAGCTCAAACTTAAGTTTTGTGGCGCCTTCTAGCTTGTACTTTATCGGGTTCTTTTGCACTAGCTGAACGATGGCCAAGGGGTCGACTTTCGTGTCTTTTGAAAACTCAAAACTACCGGAGGTCTCGCCTGCGTCGATTTTATCGATGCCAACAGGATCGGCTTTGAGCTTCAGCTCTGTTTGACGCATTAGGTTTTTCACAGCGTCAGGTAACATACCGAAGCGGTCAATCATTTCGACTTGAATGTCTTTTAGGCCGTCCTTATCGGCAGCGTTAGCAATACGTTTATAGAGTACTAAACGCATATGTACGTCTGGTAAATATTCGTCAGGAATAATTGCGGGAATACGCAGGTTCACCTCGGTGCCATGCATTGGGTTCTCAAGGTCGAGCTCTTTTCCTTGTTTAAGCGATTTAACGGCTTGATCTAACAAGTCCATATATAGGGTAAAACCGATATTCTGAATCTGGCCGCTTTGCTCTTCACCTAATAGTTCACCTGCACCACGTATCTCTAGGTCGTGCGTTGCCAACATGAAGCCCGCCCCAAGTTCTTGCGAGGCAACAATTGCTTCAAGTCGTTTTTCAGCATCGCCACTAAGTTTTTTAGAGCTGGGTGTCATGAGATAGGCATAAGCCTGGTGGTGTGATCGTCCGACGCGTCCACGTAACTGGTGTAGCTGTGCCAAGCCGAACTTATCAGCTCGGTCTATCATGATGGTGTTGGCATTAGGAATATCGATGCCGGTCTCAATGATGGTTGAGCAAACTAAAACATTAAAGCGCTGGTGATAAAAGTCTGACATCGCGGTTTCAAGTTCACGCTCACGCATTTGACCGTGGGCAATGCCAACTCGCGCTTCAGGTACCAGTTTAGTTAAGTACTCAGCTTCTTTATGAATATTTTTAACATCGTTAAATAAGTAGTAAACCTGACCACCACGCAGAATCTCACGCAAGAGAGACTCTTTGATCAAAGCATCTTCGCGCTCACGAACGAAAGTTTTTACTGACAGACGCTTAGCAGGTGGTGTGGCGATAATCGATAGATCGCGTATGCCGCCCATCGCCATATTTAAAGTACGCGGTATTGGCGTGGCGGTAAGGTTTAAAATATCTACGTCGCTGCGGAAAGACTTAATCTTTTCTTTCTGCTGCACACCGAATCGATGTTCTTCGTCAATAACCAAAAGACCAAGGTCTTTGTACTTAACATCTTTTTGAATCAGCTTGTGGGTACCGACAATAATATCTATTTTTCCAGCCTTTAGGTCTTCCAGCGCTTTAGCCTGATCTTTTGGAGAGTTGAATCTTGATAGCACATCGACTTTAACCGCCGTGCCTGCAAATCGATCTTGGAAAGACTCGTAATGCTGCTGCGCAAGAAGTGTCGTAGGAACGAGCACTGCGACCTGCTTACCCGAGTAGGTTGCGACAAATGCGGCACGCATCGCCACTTCAGTTTTACCAAAACCAACGTCTCCGCAGACGAGCCGGTCCATCGGCTGTTCGCGTGTCATATCGCGAAGCACTGCCTTAATCGCAGCTTGCTGATCGGGTGTCTCTTCAAACGGGAAATTGGCGCAGAAGGCGCGGTAAGCTTCACCAGGTTTATCACATTTAAATCCGGAGCGTGCTTCACGTTTTGCATAAACTTCGAGCAATTCTGCGGCCGTATCTCGAATTTTCTCTAAGGCTTTTTGCTTTGCTGCACTCCACTTTTCAGTTCCCAGACGGTGCAACGGAGCGAGCGACTCATCAGTGCCGCTATATCGAGAAATAAGGTTTAGGTTGGACACAGGAACATATAACTTTGCTTCGTTGGCATACTCAAGCATTAAAAACTCATCGACCTGATCACCAACTTTTATAGTTTCTAAACCACGGTAGCGGCCAACACCATTATCAATATGCACGACCGGCGCGCCGATGGATAATTCCGTCAGGTTTTTCACCATCATTTCAGAATTATCACTAGATTTCTTACGGCGTCTGCTTTGAACTACTCGTTGACCGAATAATTCTGTTTCGGTAATCACCTGAAGTGACGCTTCTTGCGAAATAAAGCCGTGCGACAAACTGCCAGTTACTAACTGTACCTGGCTGTCTGTTTGCAGAAAGCTTTGCCAGCTTTGAGTGTCTTCGAATGCGAAGGCGTACTGTGTGAACAACTCGCTTAGTACTTCACGTCTGCCCGCGGTTTCAGCAATGATCAGCGTCTTACCGGCAAAGGCGTCTATTGCCGTTTTAAGCGCACTGAGTGGATCGGTATTTCTGTCATCGACACCTACTTGCCCTAGTACATCAAAAGGTAAGTTTGATTTACCTGCACCTTCACTTAATCTCGCGGTGGATAAGGTTAGCCTTGGGTGTTGCTTCAAATCTGAAAATAATTCGTCAGTTGTCAGGAACAGGTTTCTAGGCGGAAGAATAGGGCGCTGGATATCATGCCTTCGATCTTCGTAACGGCCGTTAATATCGCTCCACACATGATCTAGCAATTCAGGCATGTCACTTGGCGTAATGACAAGTGACTGTTCAGGTAAATAGTCAAACAGTGTTGTCATCTCTTCAAAAAACAGCGGGCTGTAATATTCAACGCCGTGTGGTTTGATTCCGTCTTTGATATCTCGATATAAAGGACAGTTTGATGCCGCATTTGGGAACTGCTCTAACCAGCGGTTCCGAAAACTCATGCGGCTTTTATCGTCCCATGGGAATTCGTTTGCAGGTAAAATCTTTAGCGATTTGATCTTATTTTTTGAACGCTGGTTATCCGGGTCGAATGTACGCAGGCTTTCTATCTCATCATCAAACAACTCGATACGAACGGGTTCTTCACTGCCCATAGGGTAAAGGTCAAAGATTGAGCCTCGTATTGCGTACTCGCCATGCTCATAAACGGTATTAACATTTCTGTAGCCAACTTCTTCAAGCATACGGCGGTACTTTTCAAGCTCAAATGTCTGCCCATTCTTTAAAGAAAAGGTGTGCGCGTTCAAAAAGCTTTTTGGTGGCAAACGATGCAATAGCGTATTAAGCGGGATGATAAGTAAGCCGCGCTTAGCAAGAGGAAGCTTGCTGAGAGTTTCCAAGCGCTGAGAAATAATATCTTCATGAGGTGAGAAGGTATCGTAGGGAAGTGTTTCCCAGTCAGGGAAAACATAAACTTCATGCTTGCCTTCATTAAAGAACTTAAACGCACTTTCCATCGCGTAGGCTTGTTGTGAGTCTTTAGCAATATACAAACAAAAGCCTTCTAGCTCATTAAGTAACTCGTAAAGTGTCGCAGCGCTTGCACCTTGAGGAATAGAGCCCCAGTGTTTATGGTCAGCGGGCGCTGAAGGAATAAGCGTTGACGAAATAGAAGAGACATTCATGCTAAGTTACTTTTCTCGAATGGGCGGCAGAAATAAGGGGCGAATAATAGCTTTGATCGAGGAATATTGCACCCTGATATAAGCCCTTACGAAGCAAGATACAAAAATCTTTGCTTTGGTTTAACGAAAGCGCTTTCTTTGTGGCATAATTCGCGCCGCTATTTAATAGATAGCTGAACCATTACCCAGAACTTGAGGCAATACCTTGTTAGTTACCGCGAATATTACAATGCAGTTTGGCGCAAAGCCGTTATTTGAGAACGTTTCAGTTAAGTTTGGTGAAGGCAACCGCTATGGCCTGATTGGTGCCAACGGCTGTGGTAAGTCAACTTTCATGAAAATATTGGGCGGTGACTTAGAGCCTACCTCGGGTAACGTATCTAAAGATCCGAACGAACGAATTGGTAAGCTAAAGCAAGACCAATTTGCTTATGAAGAGTTTAGTGTTGTCGATACCGTTATCATGGGCCACGAAGAGCTATGGGCGATCAAAGCCGAGCGTGATGCGATCTACGCCAAGTCTGAAATGAGTGAAGAAGACGGTATTCGTGCCGGAGAGCTTGAATCTGAATTCGCCGAAATGGACGGCTACAGTGCAGAATCCAGAGCGGGT
The DNA here is from genome assembly GCF_001635845.1 of Oleiphilus sp. HI0132. NCBI lineage: Bacteria > Pseudomonadati > Pseudomonadota > Gammaproteobacteria > Oceanospirillales > Oleiphilaceae > Oleiphilus > Oleiphilus sp. HI0132. Next base: position 6,466 of record NZ_LWGJ01000781.1, read on the forward strand.
GAATTACTGATTGGCGTTGGTATACCGGTTGAACAGCATTACGGCCCAATGAGCGAGGTCGCACCAGGTTGGAAGCTTAGAGTATTGCTAGCACAGGCACTTTTCTCAGAGCCCGACATTATGCTGCTCGACGAGCCAACCAACAACCTTGATATTAACACCATTCGTTGGTTAGAAGGTGTTCTTAACGAGCGTAACTGTACAATGATTATCATCTCGCACGATAGACACTTCTTAAATAGTGTTTGTACGCATATGGCTGATCTCGACTACGGTGAATTACGTCTGTATCCGGGCAACTATGACGAATACATGCTTGCATCGACTCAGGCACGTGAACGCCAGATGTCTGATAATGCGAAGAAGAAAGCACAGATCTCAGAATTAAAGGCCTTTGTCGCTCGTTTCTCAGCCAATGCATCTAAATCTAAGCAAGCCACCTCGCGTGCAAAACAGATTGATAAAATTCAGCTTGATGATATCAAACCCTCGAGCCGCCAAAACCCTTTCATCGTCTTTAACCAAGAAAAGAAGCTTCACCGAATGGCGCTTGAAGTTGAAAGCTTGACCAAGACCTATGAAGAAACGCTCTTCAAAGACCTTAACCTGATGGTTGAAGTGGGCGAGCGTATCGCGATTATTGGCCCTAACGGTATCGGAAAAACCACCATGCTTCAGTGCCTTACAAATAGCATCGAGCATGATGCTGGTACAATAAAGTGGTCTGAGAATGCCAATATTGGTTACTACGCTCAGGATCACGCTTCAGATTTCGAAGAAGACAAAGATCTATTCGAATGGATGGGTGAATGGGGGCAAGAAGGTGATGACGAACAAGTGATTCGTGGCACTCTTGGTCGCTTACTTTTCTCTCAGAACGATATCAACAAGTCAGTCAAAGTGATTTCGGGTGGAGAGCAGGGCAGGATGCTATTTGGCAAGATCATGCTTCAGAAGCCAAATATTCTTGTGATGGATGAGCCGACTAACCACTTGGACATGGAGTCTATTGAATCCTTGAATATGGCGCTAGAAAAGTTTGAAGGAACTCTACTGTTCGTTTCTCACGATAGAGAATTTGTTTCATCTTTGGCGACACGTATTATCGAGATTACGCCTGATGGCATAGTCGACTTTAACGGTAACTATGATGAATACCTAGAGAGCCAGGCCCAGTAAAAACCTTGCTCTTAAGGTTTTGAATGAAGGGGCGTAAAGCCCCTTTTTTAGCATTGTTATATATCGACCGGACTTACGACACCTCGCTCCTGTATGCCAACAACGTGTGTGTAGATCTGGGTGGTTGAAATATTGGAATGCCCCAACATTTCCTGAATTGCCCTAATGTCTGTTCCCGCTCGTAGTAGGTTGGTAGCAAAACTGTGCCTAAAGGTATGGCAGCCAGCCTTTTTATATATGTTAGCGAGCTTCAAAGCCTCTTTAATCTTCCGTTGAACCGCACGCTCACCTAAATGGTGACGGCGATAAATACCAGCTCGCGGGTCCTTCGAAAGCGAATTCGCCGGAAACACGTATTGCCATGCAGGGGCTGTTGCAGCATTCGGATACTTACGTGCCAAGGCACCCGGAAGATAGACCGCCCCATAGCCCTCTTCAAGATCTTTCGCGTGCAGCGCGAGTGCATAGTCTATTTGAACTTTTAAGGGCTCAATCAAGGACTTGGGAAGAAGCGTGCGCCGCCACTTTAGCCCCTTAGACTCACGCACTATTAGGCAGTTATTTGCAAAGTCGATGTCTTGAACCCGCAAACGAACCGCCTCCATGACCCTAAGGCCAGCCCCATACATCAGCTTTGTTAGCATAAGGTAAACGCCATCTAACTTACCTATTACCGCCAGCGCCTCGGCATGACTAAATACCGTAGGAATTGTTTGCGGCCGGTTGCTCAGCTTGAAATCAAGATCACCTAGCTCAATCTTCAAAAACTTATGGTACATAAAAACCAAGGCATTGAGCGCAGTCTTCTGCGTATTGACCCCGGCGCTCTGATCGAGCGCTAAAGAACTCAGAAACTGATCGACCTCGACAGCCCCCATTTCCTTGGGGTGCCTTTTGTTGTGAAAACGAATAAAACGTATTACCCAATGGCAATAGGTTTTCTCGGTCTTATAGGCCATTTGTTTACTACGAATAAATGCTCGAAACTGATCAATAAAGCGCACGGGCTTTTTAGGGAGAGGTAGTGGTATATCATCCATAAAACTAATCCTTTAGTTTAAGAGTGAGTCAAAATAGCTATGAAAAGCGACCTCCTGTCGTATATCTATAGCTACCGTTAAAATACGGTAAAAGCTATTTAAAAACAAATAATTATGAAGGCTTGTAATAAAAGGATAGGCGACACGAGTCGCACTTTGTAAATTGCAAAAACTTTGGACTTCATCGGACTCCAGAAATGATGTAGGATTCGTGTGATATAGAATTTTTTTAAAAAAGGATATACGACAAATGGATATACGACCTTATGTCGTAGATTCAAATGTTATGTTTCAGAACGAAGTTATGGCAACTTTTAAAGCACTGTTTAAATTTATATATTCGGCTCTAGCTGCTGCTGTGATTATTGGGCTTACAATATCAATACTCGATGACCCTGCAAAAAAAATAAATGAATACGAAGTTACAGCAGGCGTAATTGAAAGTTTCAAACACGTAAAATATCGCGGGTATAAAACCTATTTAAATTTAGCGGGGTCAAAAGAGCAATATCGATTACGCTTGAAACCCCAAAAGCGGAATATGGTTACCCAGGGAGCTGACGTAAAGGTTTGGTTTGCGGATACTTTACTGTTTGGCCTAAAGGTAAAACAGGTAAGTGTTAATGGTGTAATGTTAAAAAAATATGATTATCAATATGTTAATAGTGTGCACAACAAATTTATTTTCGCAGTATGTATATTGTTGGCTGGCTTCATATTTCTTTATGGTGATCTTTTTAAAAAACTAATATCAAAATTAAGTACATAACAATGCGCTCAAACGGACTCGGCAAACTGACACCTTTTTTGAAAAACACTCAAAAAAGTCGCCAGTTCACCTCTCCGTTTAGCTAAGCGTTAAATGTTTTTTGGCTCTTAAGGTTTAGGGCTCAATATTCTGCAGGGAATGCTCGTTTCTTATCGAGCATTCCTCCGTTTAAATTATTAAGGTAGGTGGCACGGTTTCCAACTGTTCCGCTCCGCTGTTTAAGCTTCTCAGGTACATTTTAATTTGTAGAGGTTTCGTTGGTGGTGTGTTCCTAGGGAGTCCGGTAA
>NZ_LWGJ01000782.1:0-263 GCF_001635845.1 Oleiphilus sp. HI0132
AGTCGAGTTCATACATGGCGTTTTCCCTAAAGGCTTGGTGTGACAAAAAATAAAGCTGGGCATGGTACTGTAAATTTTTGCATAATGCACCGCTGTATATGAACTTAAGAAGACCGAAAAACACTTAGCCAAGATGAACCAAAGCAACTATCAAGCTGATGTGCAATCATCGGTAGAACACTGCCTGCGGCAGGCAGAACATCACCTTAAGAAAAGCTTCGTTTATCACAACCTTTGCTTTCTTCTAAAGGGGCAAGCTGCCG
>NZ_LWGJ01000783.1:0-824 GCF_001635845.1 Oleiphilus sp. HI0132
CCGAAAGAAACTACTTATCTGTCGGTCTTTCTTTGAACGAATTCAACAGGCTCAACCTTAATCTCGTCCTCTCTGACAGCGTATCTTACGAAGATAGAACTGAAGGCTCTCCGGTTTTATCATTCAGCGGCCTTACTGCACAAACCTACGGCCTTAGCGTTATTTATGGTAGCTACCTAGATGACACTTTCAAAGCAGAGTTTCGTTACGGCAAGGGAATCAAAGAAGACACGCTTAAAGGAGCAAAGGATGTCAACCTAGATCATTGGATTGCGACATATATGGGAGCCGAGCAAGAGATTACAGATTATTTTAATGCTTACGCACTACTTGGACTATCTTACTACCGAGCAGATGTAACGCGTCATGAAGTTATTAGAACCGTCTCGGAAAGTGCTATTTCTAACGCGGAATCAGCGGTTCAACCCAGCCCATTCGTGGCCGAGTCACATTTATTTAAAACGAACTTCAGTTTAAGCTGGATTATCGGAGGAGACTATAAGCTGAGTGATCAGTGGTATTTATCCTTTGAATACGGTCGTTTGCTCAAGGACACTGATACGAATATCGAAATAGATCAGTACAGTACCTACCTAAAGTTTGAATTCTAAGGATAAGCCCACTACTCAAACCGACTAAGCAAATTTCCTAGCCGCGCTCTATTTTCCAGCATTGGTGAATATGACTATTGCGCTCAAAATCTTTATCCACTGACATTTTGGTAAAGTCTGTGACCTTATAGTTTGCGCTCAAGCCTGGATCAAGCTTAAACCTTCGCAGGTTATTCGAGAAAACCAGCACCCCCTTTTCAGACAGCAAGCTCA
>NZ_LWGJ01000784.1:0-822 GCF_001635845.1 Oleiphilus sp. HI0132
ACAATGACGGTGTAGGTAACTCAGAAGATACTGATGACGATAATGATGGTGTTGCCGATGATCTGGATGATTTCCCGACTGACCCGAATGAAATTGTCGATACCGATGGCGATGGTACCGGTGACAATGCAGACAGCGATGATGATGGAGACGGTACACCTGATTCCGAAGATGCCTTCCCTCTAAACTCTAGTGAAGACACCGATACCGATGGTGATGGTATTGGTAACAACACCGATGATGACGATGATGGTGACGGTGTTGCCGACAGTGATGATGCTTCACCTCTAGATGCCTTGGCAAGTACTGATACAGACGGCGACGGTGAGCCAAATATCACTGATACCGATGATGATGGTGATGGTACGCCAGACTCTGAAGATCGTTTCCCACTGAACCCTAATGAAGATACGGATACAGATGGTGATGGCATTGGTAACAACACTGATACTGATGATGATAATGATGGTGTAGAAGATGATGCTGATGCCTTCTCTTTACTTGCTTCTGAGCAATTAGACACAGACGGTGATGGCACAGGTAACAATGCAGACACTGATGATGATGGTGATGGTACACCTGATGCCTCAGACCCATTCCCCCAAAATGCTTTAGAGACTCGTGACTCCGATGGCGATGGTATTGGTGATACAGCCGATACGGATGATGATAACGATGGTGTACTAGATATAAACGACGCTGCACCGACTAGCCGCGATGGTGATGAAGATGGCGTAGGTGATGGCCGTGATAATTGCCCAGTGAATAGTAACAGTGATCAGCGTGACTCAGATGGTGACGGCCAAGGTGACGCCTGTGATA
>NZ_LWGJ01000785.1:0-510 GCF_001635845.1 Oleiphilus sp. HI0132
TAACCAGCGATGAGGTAGGCCGCCCGGGTCACCACTGCCTTCACCCATTTGATAAGACTCATAAGCAAAACCAAGGCTAAAGTGAGTCACAAGTATAATGAAGGGAAGGATAAGAATGAGCGTACCTAAGAGGTTAATCCAGGCCTTGGTCTGGTCTTGCCAGTGATCATAGAAAATATCCACGCGGACATGGGCATTTTCTTGAATCGCATAGGGAATACCTAGTAGAAACACGCAAGAGAAGAGATGCCACTCCAGTTCCTGCATACCGATCGATACATCATTAAAGCCATAGCGCATGACCACATCGTAGAAAACGTTGATGAGTAGTAAGAGCATGGCGCTAGCCGAGAGTACTCCGCATAAACGCGCAATGCTTTTAAACAGAGTATCCAGGGCTAGAATTACTTGCATAGTATTAACGTGCAGACCTTATCTTAGGGGGCTGTGCTATCTAAATAGGCCTTATCAGACATATTGGTCCAGGCACGTGCTTTTTCCAGATACTCT
>NZ_LWGJ01000786.1:0-220 GCF_001635845.1 Oleiphilus sp. HI0132
ATGGGCATTTTCTTGAATCGCATAGGGAATACCTAGTAGAAACACGCAAGAGAAGAGATGCCACTCCAGTTCCTGCATACCGATCGATACATCATTAAAGCCATAGCGCATGACCACATCGTAGAAAACGTTGATGAGTAGTAAGAGCATGGCGCTAGCCGAGAGTACTCCGCATAAACGCGCAATGCTTTTAAACAGAGTATCCAGGGCTAGAATTACT
>NZ_LWGJ01000787.1:0-212 GCF_001635845.1 Oleiphilus sp. HI0132
CTGATTGAATCATCGCTGTACCAAGCTTTCCGGGTAAAAGTTGGCGTCATGCCTTCTAATAGGCCCTGCATCATATTAGTCGCTTTAGCTCTAGGCACACTTAAAGGCTGATCACTATCTACAACGTCGACATAACCCAGATCCTGAATTACCTTGCCCGGCTTCCAAGATGAAGCCTCAACCACTAACGCCGCTTTACCCGGTTTCATAGG
>NZ_LWGJ01000788.1:0-296 GCF_001635845.1 Oleiphilus sp. HI0132
GTGAACCACCCAGCACTTTAATACACATTACTCGACGCGCACCGCTGTTATCGGCCACATCTAGCATACTTTCCGTCTGAATCATCGTTGTTCTCCAAACCTTACCAGGGGTTAAACGTTAGATGCTTTTTCATCGATGTTTAGTAACGTGAAAGACTTTGTCTTCGAAAGAGGACGCGTCTCTTGAATTGTTACTACATCGCCGATGTTGCATTCGTTATTCTCATCGTGAGCATGTACCTTGGTAGAACGCTTAACGTACTTACCGTAGATTGGGTGCTTTACACGACGCTCAA
>NZ_LWGJ01000789.1:0-798 GCF_001635845.1 Oleiphilus sp. HI0132
AACATCAAAGTGCTGACTTAAGCGCTCTATTTCTGAAACCAATAGGTCTAGTTCATCAGGAACGGTCGCCTTGTAAGCCACCTGAATACCTTGATCAAGACAGTATTCAGCGATCATCGCCGAATTACTATCAACAATATCACCGGTCATCAACTCGGAACCTGTCAGCAGCAATGCAATCTTCATAGTTTAAGCCTTCAGCTCTTCTGCCAAGCTTACTGATCGATCTGCTGCGGCCTGCATTGCCTCATCGACAATTTCAAGCAAGCCCTTCTCTTCGAAAGTATGAATCGCTCGCTCTGTTGTTCCGCCGGGAGACATCACATTGCGCTTTAGCTGGGCTGGTGCCACATCACCACTAAGCACCATTTCAGCGGCACCCGCTACGGTTTGTGCTGCCAGCTTTCGAGCCGTATCTGCAGAGAGCCCTTGTTTTATCGCGGCTGCTTCCATCGCTTCGATCATCAAAAAGATATACGCTGGCCCTGAACCTGACAAGGCCGTCACTGAGTGAATCAAGCTTTCCTGATCTACCCATTCAACCAAGCCAATTGCCTGAAACAATTCATCTGACAAGTTCTTTTGTTCATCGCTTACATTCGCATTCGCGATCAAGCCGCTCGCACCCTTGAGTACCTGGGCTGGGGTATTCGGCATGCATCTCACCAATGCCTGCTCAGAGCCCAACCACTGTGCCAGCAGGTCCAAACCAATGCCTGCCGCAATAGAGATGATTAGAGGACGATGACTAAGGCTGCCTTTCAATGACTCACATACCGACTGCAGTACCTGAGGCTT
>NZ_LWGJ01000790.1:0-591 GCF_001635845.1 Oleiphilus sp. HI0132
AGTACACTCTATGGAAGCGATGCTTTTCATGGTGTAATTGCTCGACAACTCAAAGACTCTAATAAAGATGAGACCCAGATTAGAAGTAAAGTAGGCAGTGATGGTTATACCAAAGCCTCTCTATTTGTCGCACAGACATTCGAAGATAGCATACTCAATGCCGGCTTAGCATTTGCCCGACAGAGCGATCAAAACTTGAACTATCGCTACACCGATCCTGATGACGGTTTGCTCTATAACTCCGAAAGACACTATGCCTATCGTGATCAAAGTGGCTTTATAAAATTGAGCGCTGGCAAAGTCGATACAGGACGTGTCGAGTTTTTTTCATACTACGCAAACTATTTGGCATCTGGTTTTCCAAGCACCGGCACCCAGTTCTTTACCCGTATTGATGATAATTTTGACGTGCAATCTACCAGCTTAACTGAAGATCGGGAACATTCAGGGCAAGATTCCAGCTTCTGGCTCGCAAGCTTATCTTACGATTACCAGCTTAGCGATAGCATTGAACTGGGCACTCAAATCTATCATTGGCAGAGTAAGCAAGAATGGTCATTTGACAATGCACGCTACCCGATAAGCCTCGTG
>NZ_LWGJ01000791.1:0-630 GCF_001635845.1 Oleiphilus sp. HI0132
ATCAGGCATATTCTGTGCTTTTTGCTCTTGGGAGTGAGCAATGGCGCGTTTGATTAGTGCGACGGCATCATCTAGATCGAAGGGTTTGGGTAGGTAGTCGAAAGCGCCACTCTGATAGGAGGAAACAGCGCTGTCCAAGTCGGAATGAGCGGTCATAATAATGACCGGAACTGCCGGTACGCCACGATGCAAATTATTAGCTTGAATCTTTTCAAGTAGTGCAAGCCCATCAATGCCAGGCATACGAATATCACTGATAATCGCATCAGGGCTCTCGCTAGAAAGTCGTTCTACTACACCTTCACCGCTTTCAAAAGAGCGAAGCTCGTAGTCTTCTTTTGCTAGTGCTTTTTCAAGTACCCAGCGTATAGAGCGGTCATCATCAATGATCCATACAAGTGGCTTTGTTGTCATAGTGTTACTCCGAGATACTTGAAACGTTTGTTGGTTTAGGTGAGCGCGTGCTATCGATAGGGATATAAATAATGAAGTCGGTTTTACCTGGTTTGCTTTCGCACTCGACCAAGCCATCGTGCTTGGTAAATATGCTTTGCGTAATGGATAAGCCCAGACCTGTACCTTCTGCGCGCCCACTGATCATGGGGTAAAAAATATTCTGAATGGAATCCT
>NZ_LWGJ01000792.1:0-958 GCF_001635845.1 Oleiphilus sp. HI0132
GAGCAATACGAAGGCTTGGAAAACAATAGTGTCCAAGAAGACTTATTGAACTACATGTTGGAACGTTTCCGTGCCTGGTATCAGGATGAAAATGTATCTGCTGAAGTCTTCTTAGCGGTTAACGCTCGTAGGCCTACACGTCCGGTCGACTTTGATCAGCGCATCAAAGCGGTTAGCAACTTTTTGGGCCTCGAAGCGGCTTCAGCCTTATCGGCAGCCAATAAGCGTGTTTCCAATATTCTGGCGAAGAATAAGGGCGAGTTGGCAGATCAGGTCGACCAGAGTAAGCTGATTGAGCAAGCTGAAAAGGATTTGGCAGCTCAGGTAGATAGCCTAGCAAAAACTGTAACGCCATTGTTTGACCAAGGTAACTACCAAGCTGCTTTGACTGAGCTATCAAGTCTTCAAAAAGTTGTTGACCAGTTCTTTGAAGATGTCATGGTTATGGCCGATGATGAAGCGTTGAAGAATAATCGCTTAGCCTTGTTGAGTCAGCTGCGCGAGCTATTCCTGCGAGTGGCAGATATTTCGCTGCTTTCTAAGTAGCACCTAAGCACTAAGTTAGGCTTTCCCTTCTTGCTAGCAAAGCACTGCTCATTCGAGTGGTGCTTTTTTGTTTCTGGTCTTAATCTCTTGCAGAGGTTTTTTCTTCGCGCTTGATTAAGCTTGTGCTAACCCTCTAGTGGGCCACAGAACAACTGAAAGAATATTGGCAGCTGACTAATTCAACAAACCTACTTCTTTGTAGTAGCGAACTGCTCCGGCATGTAAGGGGGCTGATAAGCCTTCTTTAACCATTTTGGTCTTATCGAGAGCATGGAATGCAGGGTGAAGTTTTTTAAACTCGAGGAAATTTTCAAATACTGACTTGGTTAACTGGTAGATAACCTCGTCGGGTGTATCTTTAGAGCTTACTAGTGTCGCACCTACGCCAAATGATTTTATTTCATTTGGGTTG
>NZ_LWGJ01000793.1:0-375 GCF_001635845.1 Oleiphilus sp. HI0132
TTTGGCAATCGAGGTTGATGGCTTCGAGTTTCACGAAAATAATGCTGAACAGCGCGGGCGAGACACGTTGAAGAACCAGGTTCTGCAGAATATTGGATTAAGGTTGTTAAGGCTAAAAACCAATGAGTGTGACGAAAAGGAACGCATAGTCGCTGCACTTGAGCGAGCTGCCAAAAGGCAAACTGTTAGTGACTCCCAAGATAATAGTACCAATAGTAAAAACTCTGATTGGGAAAGGGTCAAACGCTACGCGGATGAAGTAGTTATGGACCTAGTAGATTATTTAGAGTCTCAGGCTTGTGTTGATGTTCCTACAGTGGGTTATGAGCTGTGTGATGGCAACGGGGAAATTTTATGTGAATCAGAGCTTGCTTG
>NZ_LWGJ01000794.1:0-560 GCF_001635845.1 Oleiphilus sp. HI0132
CTAAGGTGCCTGATAAATATAGAAATTACCACATAGAATAAGCATACCCTACGATATGTATACCAAGAAGCACTAGGCCCAAATAGAAAGACCATGTAAAATAGTCAACTATTCTTACTTAAGCAGCCGAAAACTATGCAAGCCGACACCTCTCTTTTTTCTTATCCTAAGTACTGGGCAGAATGCTTCGGTATTGCACCCTTCCTACCCATGTCTCGTGAGGAAATGGATACTCTGGGTTGGGATAGTTGCGATGTTATTATCATTTGCGGTGACGCTTACGTCGACCACCCCAGCTTTGGCATGGCGGTCATTGGTCGGCTGCTAGAGTCTCAAGGTTATCGAGTTGGAATTATTGCCCAGCCGGACTGGACATCGAAAGATGATTTTCAAAAGCTTGGTAAGCCAAATTTATTTTATGCGGTTTCTGCGGGCAACATGGACTCGATGATCAATCGTTATACAGCTGATCTGAAGATTCGCCATGACGATGCCTACACCCCAAACAACGAGGGTGGTAAGCGCCCTGACCGTGCAGTAACGGTTTATAGTCAGCGCTG
>NZ_LWGJ01000795.1:0-312 GCF_001635845.1 Oleiphilus sp. HI0132
TCATCGGCAGATAAGTCCCAGGTTACGCCAAGATGAACCCACGTTCCCGCAACAACTGAGTTAGCACTTGTGTATAAGTTGAAATCAAGATCCGCGCTATCTTCCAAGGCAAATCGTAAGCGACCATCATTTAATTTTGCCAAGAAGAAATACTTATCGTTAGAATTTCCTATGACATCGGTAGTTGCATCAATTAAGGTCTTATCTCCACTCCCCACCCAGTTCTCTTCAGCTCGATACCAAAGCACAATAGTCCCTTGACTCCCTACGTCTGTGTCCAAGTCCAGCTGTGAGTTAATGGCATCAATCGTT
>NZ_LWGJ01000796.1:0-346 GCF_001635845.1 Oleiphilus sp. HI0132
TAGCCAAGGTATCGACCCTGAATTGAACTTCTCTGATATGGATGAAATTATCCATACAGTTAAGGCGTGTACACAAATAGATGTTCACCCTCGACACCCTTACGCTGGCGACTTGGTGTTTACCGCTTTTTCTGGCAGTCATCAGGATGCGATTAAAAAATGCTTGTCTGTGCGTAAAAAAGAAGATCCATGGCAAGTTGCTTATTTGCCGATAGACCCGACTGATTTGGGGCGTAGTTATCAGGAGGTTATTCGTGTTAACTCGCAATCGGGCAAAGGCGGTATCGCATATAGCCTAGAGCGTGATTATGGCTTGAATTTGCCTCGCTGGTTACAGGTGGAATTT
>NZ_LWGJ01000797.1:0-667 GCF_001635845.1 Oleiphilus sp. HI0132
GGAGCGGCAGTGCAATGGTTGCGTGATGGCTTAAAGTTTATCTCTCATGCTAGTGAAACGGTGGCGATGGCCAAGAAGGTTGGTTATGACAATTCGGTTTATCTGGTACCAGCCTTTACTGGCTTAGGTGCGCCTTATTGGGATCCGAATGCACGAGGTGCTTTGTTCGGTTTAACTCGAGATACGGGGATAGAAGAAATCGTCACAGCTGGTCTACAGTCAGTGTGTTATCAGACAAGGGATCTGCTCCACGCGATGGAGAAAGATGGTGCGCAAGTAAACACTTTAAGAGTAGATGGAGGCATGGTGGTCAATGACTGGGTTGTACAGTTTCTATCTGACCTTCTGAATGTTTCAGTTGACCGGCCTGAAATTGTCGAGACCACGGCATTAGGTGCGGCATACTTGGCTGGCTTAAAGGCCGGTTTATTTGAAAGCGTCGAGACGATTGCAGATATGTGGCATCTTGATAAACGTTTTTCACCTGATATTTGTCCAGAAGATGCAAAAAAACTCTATAGCGGCTGGTTAGATGCCGTCGGACGCGTAAAAACTGAACAAAATTAAGCGTCAGTGATAGTTGAATGCTAGACTTTAAGGATAGTAGTTTTCACTATTGTCGCGCATAATATTAGGAAATTGTCGAGAAGTGAACAATATAGTAATA
>NZ_LWGJ01000798.1:0-334 GCF_001635845.1 Oleiphilus sp. HI0132
GGTGCGCCTTATTGGGATCCGAATGCACGAGGTGCTTTGTTCGGTTTAACTCGAGATACGGGGATAGAAGAAATCGTCACAGCTGGTCTACAGTCAGTGTGTTATCAGACAAGGGATCTGCTCCACGCGATGGAGAAAGATGGTGCGCAAGTAAACACTTTAAGAGTAGATGGAGGCATGGTGGTCAATGACTGGGTTGTACAGTTTCTATCTGACCTTCTGAATGTTTCAGTTGACCGGCCTGAAATTGTCGAGACCACGGCATTAGGTGCGGCATACTTGGCTGGCTTAAAGGCCGGTTTATTTGAAAGCGTCGAGACGATTGCAGATATGT
>NZ_LWGJ01000799.1:0-710 GCF_001635845.1 Oleiphilus sp. HI0132
TACATGGACCAGCAAGAAGCAAAACTAAGGCACCAGCTAAAAAATAGCGGCGTAAGCGTTAAGCGTGTGGGCGACGAAATAATCTTAGTGATGCCTGGCAACATTACCTTTGAAACGGGTAAGTCGGATTTACAGGCCAGTTTTGAGAAAATCATTCATTCTGTATCACTGGTCTTAAAGGAATTTGATAAGACTGCAATTGAAATCACCGGGCATACAGACTCCACTGGCGCGCTATCGTTTAATCAGACTCTCAGCGAACAGCGTGCTAACAGCGTTAAGTATGCACTCCAGACTCGTGGCATTGCCTCTGGGCGCATTCACTCTTCGGGTAAAGGGCCACGCTTCCCAGTTGCTTCTAATGACACTGCCGAAGGCCGTCAGGCTAATCGCCGTGTAGAATTAAAGCTACTTCCTTTAGAAAGCGCAGGAAAGTAAAGCCGTCACTTATCGCAATAAAAAAGGGCGCTCATAGCACCCTTTTTTATTCGTAATTTGCGATAGAACTACAAAATTGCACCTAAGCCTTTCTGTAGTAAACCACCAATATCGATACCTGAACCTTGCTCATCAGATGACTTAGAGTCTCCAGAGAAATATTCAATGGCCATCTGTGCGAACTTCAGCACCATATCCGGGCTCAAGCCTAAGGCTTCAAACTGTTTTGTGACTTCTCCTAGCGCGCCTAGTGAACCTGATGCGCCACTTAC
>NZ_LWGJ01000800.1:0-470 GCF_001635845.1 Oleiphilus sp. HI0132
GCAAGCTCGTCCGCCTTAATATAATCCCCCCACAGCTCAACAGGACTGCCAAGACCACAAGAAGGAATATCCGTTATATCAATTGCCAACATATCCATCGATACCCGCCCTACAAGCGGGGCTCGAACAAAGGATTGTGACGCGGAATCAAAAACCGCTACCGGCGTTCCATCTGGTGCATGTCGGGGATAACCATCACCATAACCGCAAGCGACTGTTGCAATTCGTGATTCACGAGATGCTCGCCAGCGGCCGCCATAGCCAACACGCTCTCCGATAGAAAGCTCTCTAACAGCCATGATTGCAGACTTTAATTTCATCACCGGCTTTAAATCAAAATTCTGGTCTTGCTTCTCTGGTGACGGCATTGCGCCATATAAGATAATACCAGGTCGAACAATATCTTTATGGCTATGAGGATAATATAGAATACCACCGGAGTTAGCCGTGCTCAGTAAGAGCTCATCCGA
>NZ_LWGJ01000801.1:0-502 GCF_001635845.1 Oleiphilus sp. HI0132
TAGACCATCTTGATCGCTTTGCTACCCAAGTTACGCTTGAGAATTGCTGGGCGACCAGCTTCATAAGTGGGCTTATGTACATAAAATTCGTCTGGGTTCACTGCACCCTGCACGACAGTTTCACCCAAGCCATATGAGGAAGTGATAAACACCACATCTCTAAAGCCGGATTCGGTATCGAGGGTAAACATAACACCGGAGCTCGCCGTCTCACTGCGCACCATCTTTTGAATACCAGCGGACAATGCGACTTCACTATGCTCAAACTCATGGTGAACACGATAAGAGATCGCTCTATCGTTATAAAGCGAAGCAAAAACTTCTTTAACCAGAGCTTTAACTTGTTCGATTCCGGTAACATTCAAGAAGGTTTCTTGCTGACCAGCAAAAGAAGCCTCAGGCAAATCTTCGGCAGTGGCGGAAGAACGAACTGCAACGGCCAAGTTTTGATTTCCGTCTTGTAGCTTTTTGAAAGCATCTTCAAGCGCCCTATTGAGAGCCT
>NZ_LWGJ01000802.1:0-1088 GCF_001635845.1 Oleiphilus sp. HI0132
TCTAATGAAAGGCCTGAAGCGATTTACCGCTTAAGTTGATAGAGTACGCACGATACAGCTGAAATGCTGTGTCGTGTCAACTGCACTATCTAAGCACCTTCCCCGTTATAGGCTAAGCAATCTTGCCGGTTACACGAACCCGCTTACTGCCCTTTTCTTTCTTTGTTTCAGTTTTCGCTTTTGCTGCCGCTGCACGTTGATCAATGATATTCTTCAGCGCAATGATTAAACCCATTCCAACAAACGCTCCCGGAGGCAAAATAGCAAACAGGAAGTTAGGGTAATCTTCGAAAACCTGAATTTCCCAAGCCAGAGCCATATCACCAAAGATCAGGTTCATTCCGGTAAACAGGGTTCCTTGACCAATGAGTTCACGCATGGCGCCCAGCAATACCAATACCACGGTAAAGCCTACTCCCATCATCAAACCATCTGTTGCGGCTGGCAATACAGGGTTCTTACATGCATATGCATCGGCTCGACCTAAGATTGCGCAGTTAGTCACGATTAATGGGATAAAGATTCCAAGAATTTCATACAATTCATAAGTGAAGGCTTGCATCAATAACTCAGCACAAGTCACTAGCGAAGCAATAATCATCACAAAAGCAGGTAGTCTGACTGAATCTCTCACATAGTTTCGAATCAACGAGACCGATACATTAGACCCAAGCAAAACCAAGGTTGTCGCCAACCCCAAACCTAAAGCATTAACTACTGTGCCGGTTACAGCCAATAAAGGGCACAAACCCAGTAGCTGAACCAAGGCTGGGTTATTGTCCCACAAGCCATTCTTAACTAGTTTGTTGAACTCGCCACTGCTAACAAAGCTTTGCTTCGCACCTTCGCTTTGTTCCGGTATTAAATCTGCGCTATTTTCTGCTGCTGCCATTATTGTGCCTCACCTGCTGCAGTATCAGTTCCCGACTTAGAACTCATTGCCTGATCCAGAATCCGATCTTTGTTCTCACTAAAGTAGATCAGCGCTTTATGCACCGCACTGACTATCGCACGAGGTGTAATGGTTGCACCTGTTAACTGATCAAAGTCTCCACCATCTTTCTTCACTTGCCACTGAGTTTCAGTCA
>NZ_LWGJ01000803.1:0-308 GCF_001635845.1 Oleiphilus sp. HI0132
GTCCATACTTCTGTAATACCCGCTCGTTAACTTCAATGCTAATTTCATAATCACGCACACCGTCTAATTCAACCTGGGTAATCCCTTCAATATCAAGCAATTGATCACGTACATGCTGTGCCTGTTGGCGAATTTCCCGTTCCGATAAATCGCCAGACACCGCGACACTAATAACTTCCCGTTTCCGCTTGCTTAAACTCACCACAGGCCGCTCTGCATCCGCAGGCAAATTATTCACCGCATCAATGCGATTCTTTATTTCTGTTAGCAAAGTCTGTGGGTCGTAGTTGTCATCCAGAGTAATAATC
>NZ_LWGJ01000804.1:0-259 GCF_001635845.1 Oleiphilus sp. HI0132
TTTACGTGAAGAATTCGGCCTGGATGGTTGGTGGCTAGAAGGCGAGTGGGTATTCGGTATTTCTGGAATGAATATGTTTCCAACCGACATTTCAACATTCTCCCCTCCCGTACCCACTGATGAATTACCTCGAGGCAAGCCTTCAGTTCAAGCACGCTATAAAGTGGGTTTAGCCACTTACCGTGAAGACTATATGATGACGCTTGATATTGATCTAAACGAAGATGAAGTGTTCGCCTTCGAAGGCAATCAAAGCAGG
>NZ_LWGJ01000805.1:0-681 GCF_001635845.1 Oleiphilus sp. HI0132
AGCCCCCAGCAACATGAACTACGCCGGTGGTGACGGTAAAGTAGTTTCCTTCAACAAGTACCGTTAGTGATAGTAGGGAGGCAAGGTAAGAAACAACTTTAACAGTCAGTGTTTGTAAGAAAGGGATTGCCAGGTACCAGAAAGGCATCGCCATTAAGACGACACTCCATGCAATGATAATATTACGAGTACTTGCAAAGCCTAGAACTATTGCGCTAAATAAGGGCAGCGATAAAGCAAGGCATAAAAAAAACAGTGTTTTTATATCCAGAGCTTGAGATAAAACAAACCCGGCGGTCAGAAGAATGACAGCAGGTAATAATAGATAGTTCGGTTGAACTTTGTTCGATCCAAGGTTCTTATATGAAAAATAGGCGCTTAAAGCGAGAAGGATATAGCCCATATCCAAATCGCCAGCAGTGGTCCAGTGAGTATGAAGTTGAACTAAACGGCTGGGGTAGAAAGTTCCTAGATAACATAGCAACAGGGCAAAAATTGCCGCTAACCACAGCACAGGCTGCCTAGCGATCCGTGTCATAACTTCATCCAAAGTGTAGCTGTACCGCAATGTACGTGAGTCGTTAACGGCTTAGTCGTTCGTTGCGGTAAACAGTTGTAAAACTGCTAAGGTTATTAAAATGCTTTGTAATGGTGTTAAGCTTAGCTGAAAAATAAGGTTAG
>NZ_LWGJ01000806.1:0-686 GCF_001635845.1 Oleiphilus sp. HI0132
CGGTTTGGTTGTCTTTGCTATTTTGATGATTATTAACTTTGTTGTTGTAACAAAGGGTGCTGGCAGGGTCTCGGAGGTTAGTGCGCGCTTTACGCTCGATGCGATGCCGGGTAAACAGATGGCGATTGATGCTGATCTTAATGCTGGCATTATCGAACAGGAAGAAGCCAAGTCACGTCGTGAAGAAATTGCAACGGAGGCTGACTTTTATGGTTCTATGGATGGTGCCAGTAAGTTTGTTCGTGGTGATGCCATTGCGGGTTTGTTGATTTTAGCGATCAATATCATAGGCGGTCTCTCTATTGGCATGGTGCAGCATGATCTAGAATTCTCTGATGCAATGGAAAAGTATTCGCTACTGACTATTGGTGATGGCTTGGTTGCACAGATTCCTTCGCTACTACTTTCTACCGCCGCAGCAATTATGGTGACACGTGTTAGTAGTATGCAGGACATGTCGTCACAAGTTCTTGATCAGATGTTTCTATCCCCAAAGGCTTTATATGTGGCCTCAGGCATTCTTATCGCAATGGGTCTGGTACCGGGCATGCCTCATTTGGCATTCTTGGGTTTGGGTGGCGGTTTAGCATTTTTTGCTTGGTATGGTCAAAACAAGAGATCGAAAGGTGAAGAGGTTGAAGCAAGCGCTCCGGGTGCTCGCAGGTCAGGTGCTCAGCCTAATATGT
>NZ_LWGJ01000807.1:0-314 GCF_001635845.1 Oleiphilus sp. HI0132
AAGCAAGTGCCAGTGTCTTAAATTGGCACTTTTCTGACCAAGTCTTGCTTAGAATGGTTAGGCCCAAGTCAGACAATTTATTCTAATAGGCCAGCTTGGGTGCTGACTTTTAGGCATTAGTTATATCGTGACCTAACACGTTTAAAGCTCGTTTTCGCCCTAAAAAAGCATTACCCTGTCTAGCTAAATACTCATTTATAAGTACATAAAACTTTTGCTATAGAGCTTATGCCTGCCAAACAGAAGATTCTTAAAGTTCGTCGCCACTATAACCAGTGGGTGGCTGACCAAACCCTAGAAGATTACGCCTTACG
>NZ_LWGJ01000808.1:0-521 GCF_001635845.1 Oleiphilus sp. HI0132
TCCTGAGAGTCACTTTGAACAATGTAGCTACATGCTTGCTGAGAAACAATTTTCAACAGGTCGTAATTCTCCCAGTTTAGGTCAATCGTTGCGATGGGTTCACATAGCAAGACTAATCCGGATAGGTTTTCACCGACCCCAAGGGGCAGAATCAGCCATGGGTGCTCGAGGTGAAGCATGCTTTCCGGAATTTCGATCAGCTTATATTTGCTTGGGTCTAGCATGTATTCATCGAGGTTGATGATCCAGTCATTTTGGGTGAAGAAGGTTATTAGCTCGGAATGATGGTCGATGTCTCCGAACTTTGCATCAGGTAGGTGGTATTGTGCTTTGGGTTTGAATAAACCTTCCTCGTCTTTAATCCAGATCGCGCCCGACTGGCTCCCGACCAAGTCGCCAAGGATTTTTATCGCCTGTAGTGATGGAGGGTGGGAGGTATCTGTATCAGAAAGCGCGCGTGTACTCTTGATCCATTCGTCGCGATAGTCGTATTTATAGTCGAAAAAATTCTTACTAATAAA
>NZ_LWGJ01000809.1:0-476 GCF_001635845.1 Oleiphilus sp. HI0132
AGTATGGGCTGGAACTCAAGCCCCTGACGTAGCACAAGTTGCAGTCGCAAAAGCGACCAATATCGATCTGGACAATGTAACTATTCATAACCAGTTTCTAGGGGGTGGCTTCGGTAGACGCTTAAGTCAAGATTATATTGCCGAGGCTGCTGAGGTTGCGGAAAAAACCGGACTGACAATTAAACTGGTTTGGTCCAGAGAAGAAGATATCAAGCACGATTTATTTCGACCAGCAAGTTTGCACAAGGTTCGGGCTGCGCTCGACACTAAAGGCCTACCTGTCGCCTGGGAGCATCAAATTGTCGTGCCCAAGATTATGGATTGGTATGTATGGGACGCTTCACCAGCTATGTTTCCTTGGGCGCCTGAGTTTATGTACCCAATGCTGGGGCATGCCGGGCTAATGACCGAGGGAACGCCAATCACTCCAGCTGATACTTCGCCTTATGAAGGTGCTGCCGACTTTCCTTATACGA
>NZ_LWGJ01000810.1:0-207 GCF_001635845.1 Oleiphilus sp. HI0132
CAGGTGACTAACCCACCGATTGATCCATTGCGTGAAGCGATTGTTATGTCTCTGGAAACCTGTGTGGGTGTAGAGCAGAACGTATTTGAAGAAACGCCTGAGCATGCGAAGCGAATTATTTTGGCTACGCCGGTACTGACACCTGCGAAGTTTAGCTGCTTTAGCTCGGATAAAGATGGTTTTGAACATGCCTTGATTAGCCTTCAG
>NZ_LWGJ01000811.1:0-432 GCF_001635845.1 Oleiphilus sp. HI0132
CAACAATCGATTTGCTGTAATCGTCGCGGGTAGCTGTGTCTGGTAATTGCGAGCCACTGCGCTTGTACATTTCCATGTAGGCTGTGGCGGTTGTAGAAGCATCTGCGTCATTAATCTTGGTGAACAAGCGGCGCGCCAATACCCGAGAAATTTCCGTGGGTCGCACTGGTACGGTGGTTGTTGCATCACGTTTTACAACACTCATGATGCTTTGGCTTGCTCGTTGCGCCAGTGCGGCAGCTTCTTCTTCATCTACATCGCGGCCTAGTGTTGAAGATAGAACACC
This sequence comes from Oleiphilus sp. HI0132, assembly GCF_001635845.1. Taxonomy (NCBI): domain Bacteria; kingdom Pseudomonadati; phylum Pseudomonadota; class Gammaproteobacteria; order Oceanospirillales; family Oleiphilaceae; genus Oleiphilus; species Oleiphilus sp. HI0132. The sequence goes on from NZ_LWGJ01000811.1 coordinate 287, forward strand.
TTGCAGCATGCCGGTTTGACCTTGGAATGCATCACTTTGGCTGGCAAGCGTAAGCACAACACTGACACCGCTGTGAGTACGTGCGTAGCCTAGAAGTGCCATTAAAAATGCACTAATTTGTTCACCACCGCCTACGTGAGCAGCTT
>NZ_LWGJ01000812.1:0-6425 GCF_001635845.1 Oleiphilus sp. HI0132
TGATCCCTTAGTGGGCGAGGAGCGGCTTTCAACTTATCCATACCGCCTCGGCTATCTCTTTCTCTTGGTTCCCTTGGTTCCCTTTCTCGCTCGGGTTTGTTGATCTTTCTATCGCTATTCGGATCAAGCAAGAAGGGACGATTACCATTATTGATATGAGCGAGTGCAGCAGCAATTTTGATCGGGTCTGCATGACTTTCTTCAATGAGCGTTTCGATGATCTCTTGGAAAAAGCTGGTGTCGTTAGACTCAAGTAGCTCCAGGATGTTTTTCTTGAACTGGTCTACGCGAATCTGATTAATGACATTCGCTGTCGGCACATCCATTCGTGTAATAGCTTGGCTCGTTGCCTTCTCAATAGAGCGAAGCATGCGCTTTTCACGTGGTGTGATGAAAAGTATTGCATCACCTGAACGACCGGCGCGGCCTGTTCGGCCAATTCGGTGAACGTAGGCTTCAGTATCGTAAGGAACGTCATAGTTGATGACGTGACTGATGCGTTCCACATCCAGACCTCGCGCGACAACGTCAGTTCCGATAAGGATATCGATGCCACCTTTCTTTAGGCGGTCTACTGTTTTCTCTCGGGCCGCTTGTGCTATATCGCCGTTTAGAGCCGCCGCCGAATAACCGCGAGCGTTAAGTTTTGACGCAAGCTCTTCGGTGGCAATTTTAGTACGTACGAAAATAATGACACCATCGTAGGTTTCCATCTCCAAAACGCGAGTCAAAGCTTCTAGCTTATCGATGCCGGAGGTCATCATATAACGCTGGTTGATGGTTTTTGCCGTCGCTGTTTTATCAGCGATTTTAATGATCTCTGGGTCTGTGAGGTGGTTCTGGGCTACTTTCTTAATCTCGCGAGGCATGGTCGCAGAGAATAGGGCGATTTGCCGATCCTCGGGTGTGTGTTCCAATACCCATTCAACATCATCAATAAAGCCCATGCGTAGCATTTCATCTGCTTCATCAAGTACTAAGGTTTTTAGGGTGTTGAGTTTCAGCGTCCCGCGTCGCATGTGATCCATGACGCGTCCCGGAGTGCCAACCACCACTTGTGCGCCGCGCTTGAGCTGGCGTAACTGGTTGCTATAGCTTTGGCCGCCGTAAATAGGAAGAACATGGAAGTTCTTCATGTGTTTCGCATAACTTTGACATGCTTCAGCAACCTGAATCGCTAGCTCGCGTGTAGGGGCTAACACCAATACTTGCGTTTCAGACTTGTTTGCGTCGATATTTGCAAGTAAAGGGAGGGCAAATGCTGCAGTCTTTCCGGTGCCGGTTTGAGCTTGACCCAAAATGTCTTTGCCGCTAAGAAGTGTGGGTATTGCTTGAGCTTGGATTGGAGAAGGGGTTTCGTATCCAAGTTCCTTTACGGCTTTTAAGATATTTTCGGGGAGACCAAGTTGCTCAAATTGAGGCGTGGAGTCTGTCATAGTTAGGAATGCCTATCGATAAAATGGTTCTGACGCGAGGACAGAATAAAAGGGCGGCAATTATACGCAGATTTGAGAAAAAAAGCTTTGATTATTTTTTGATCGACTCTAAGGCTTCCTCTGCCCAGCTTAACCAGGCTTGTTCACCAATGATTCCGCGCCTTAGTGTAAGGTAGGGAAGTTTATAGTTGGCTTGCTTCTCTGGGGGCAGGCTTAAGTAGCTCTGCTCTATCGATAGAAGGCTTTGTAATGTCTTTTGGTGTAGCGCTTGATGCGCTTCAATTTCCTCTAACAAGTTGTTTTGATCGATAAGGTGGCCGCCAAAAACCTTTACCAAGAGGGCATCATTGGTTTTATTCGGTTTTACCTGCGCCGATAGCCATTGCTTGAGCTCTTCAACGCCTTTTGCTGTGATGTCGTAAACCTTTTTATCGGGTTTATCAGTCTGTTTTATATTGTTGCAGGAGATAAAATCCTGCTCTAAAAGAACTTTTAGTTGCTGATAAATTTGCTGGTGGCTTGCATTCCAAAAATACCCTAGTCCTTCTTTAAATTGTTTTAATAGGTCATAACCGCTGCCTGGTTCGGTTTCTAATAATACGAGAATGGCGTGTTTTAAGGACATGGCTCAGCTCTAAATTGAATAGACATTGGCTAGTATATATTATTTTTCAATATGCAATAAGTTGCATAATAATTTGTTTGCGAGGTAATATGTCGAAATAATGAGCTTGTCGTGAGCTTGGTTTTTTGTGTTTTTGACTGATTGATGCAGTGGAGAGAAATAATGGTGCGAACTGGAACTCGATATAGAAAAAACAAAGCAGATGATCATTATGATGTGATTGTTATTGGTTCCGGAATAGGTGGCCTGGCAAATGCGGCCTTACTCTCAAAGTTGGGAAAGAAGGTTTGTGTGCTAGAACAGCACTATACCGCAGGTGGCTACACGCACGCCTATGAGCGCAATGGTTATGAGTGGGATGTTGGTGTTCATTATATTGGTGAGGTTCATAAGCCTTGGACGGTGCTGCGCCGTTTGTTTGATGTGATCACAGATGGTCAGCTCAAATGGGAAGAGATGGACCCGCTTTTCGATCAAGTGATTATAGGCGGTAAAGAGTATAACTACCTAGCGGGAAAAGACGCTTTCAAAGACGAGATGAAGAAGAATTTTCCATCAGAGACTGAAGCTATCGATAAGTATGTGGAGCTTCTATATAGGGTAAGCTCTCTTGTGCCAAAATTCTTTGCCGGACAGGCAATGCCCAGAATGGCAGGTTTGCTCTATAACCGCGTTCGCCATAAATTTCTTCCGGATTATTTCTATAAAACAACTTACGAGGTGCTGAAAGAGCTTACTGATAACGAAGAACTTATCGGCGTCTTAACCGCTCAGTGGGGGGATTATGGTTTACCTCCTAAGAAAGCATCATTCATGATGCATGCGATGGTGGCGAAGCATTACTTGAATGGTGGTAGTTACCCGGTTGGGGGGGCAGCAAAAATTGCAGAGACAATTATTCCAGTGATTCAGCGTTCAGGAGGAAATGTCTTTACCTATGCTGGTGTGGATGAAATTCTCATCAAAAACAATAAAGCTTATGGCGTAAGGCTGAAGAAAGGTCAGGAAATTACGGCTGATGCAGTGGTAAGTTGCGCTGGTTTATATCCCACGGTGAATAAATTGCTGCCAGAGTCGGCTATCAAAAAGCATAAACTGAATAAGTTGTTAGAAAGAGTGGAGATTTCCTCGTCGCATATATGTATTTACGCGGGCTTTAAAGGTACGGCAAAAGAATTAGGGATACCTAAGAAAAACTTCTGGATATACCCGACGAGTGATCATGATGACAATGTAAGTAAGTTCAATGAGAGCTTGGAAGCAGAACTGCCGCTTACCTATATTTCTTTTCCTTCAGCAAAAGATCCAAGCTGGAATGAACGCTATCCTGGAAAGTCTACGGCAGAGATTGTAGCACCCTGTAAGCCAGAGTGGTTTGCGGAATGGGAAGGGTCGACCTGGAATAAGCGCGGGGAAGAGTACGAAGCGCTTAAGGTGAAGCTTACTGAAAAATTGATGAATATGCTTTACGAGCAAATGCCACAATTAAAAGATGCTCTTGATTATGTTGAGCTTTCGACGCCGCTTTCGACTCAATGGTTTCAATGGAATGAAGAAGGCGAGATTTATGGTATTGACCATAGCGTAGAGCGCTTTGAACAGGCGTGGTTGCATCCGGTAACGCCGATTAAAAACTTCTACCTTACCGGTGCTGATGTAGTGACTGCGGGTGTTGGTGGCGCATTGATGGCAGGTGTGATGACTGCTAGCGCAATGATGGGGGTAAAAGGCTACAAGGTTATGGGGTTAATAAAGAAGTGGCAGCCAGAACAAAATACGGAAGAGGCTTCGAAGGAATCGCTTCAAGCGGGGTAAATTCCACCTAATATTTTGCTCTTGCTTGCTCCCGTAACGGAGCAGGCATTGCCTGGCAGGTTGTTCAGTGTTTGTCTTGCTAACCAGGCGAAAGCGCTGGCCTCAACCAATTGCGGGTCTATTCCCAGGTCGAGGGTTGAACTTAAGCGATAGCTTGGAAGCAGGTTTTGGAGGCGAGTCATTAGTAGTTGATTATTGATGCCGCCGCCGCAGACGAAGATGTCGCAGCCATCACCATTAGTGCTGGTGATGATGCTGTTACTAATTGTGCTGGCCGTTAGCTCGAGTAGCGTGCGCTGAATATCTTCGCTTTGGAATGTGCTGTTTGCAATCTTATTGGCTATCCATGCTGAGTTAAACAGTTCTTTACCGGTGCTTTTGGGTGCTGTTTGTTTGAAATAGGGCTCGTCGAGAAAACCCTGTAATAAATCTTCGATAACAGACCCTGTGCTCGCCCAGTCGCCATTATGATCGTACGCTTTCTTTAAGCGGCTTTGAATCCATAGGTCCATAAGCATATTTCCGGGGCCTGTGTCGTAGCCGGATAGCTTGTTCTTTGTTTTTGAGAGCACTGAAATGTTCGCGATGCCGCCAATATTGGCAACGATTCTCGTTTCGTTTGAGTCGCCAAATACTGCTTGGTGAAATGCGGGGACTAATGGTGCGCCTTGCCCCTTCGCGGCCATATCTGCCATTCTGAAATCGGTAATCGTCGTGATATTAGTGATGTGGGCGATTGTACTTGGGTCGCCTATCTGGAGTGAAAAGGGTTTGCTTGACTCAGGGCGGTGTCTGATTGTTTGTCCGTGACAACCGATGGCGCAAACATCGCTACTATTCTTGTTGGCTTTCTTGAGTAAATCGTTCACGGTTTCCGCAATAGCTTCACCTAGCTCGACACTGGCTTCGCCAAGGCGGTCTATCTCATTGTCGCCTGGTAGTGACAATGACTGAAGTTTCGACTTAAGCGAGCTTGAAAATGGTGCGCTAAATGATTCAATGCCGGTGGTTTTGTTTTCAGATATTGAGGCAAGGACGGTATCGATTCCGTCCATGCTGGTGCCAGACATGACGCCTATATATAGTTTGTCTGCCATATCAGGGACTCTATCTGTACTTACTGATTAGAGGCGACTTGATAACTTTCTGAAAAGGTCTCGAGCTGTGCCAAGTGTGAGTGTGTTGCTTTCTTAAAGCGAGCAAGCTCCTTTTTAGGGATAGGGCTCGCGTGTGGCAGTTTCACCTTTAGAGAGTTTTTGTGGACACCGTTAACTCTAAATTCATAATGAAGATGGGGCCCTGTTGAACGTCCTGTGCTACCGACATAGCCAATGATTTGGCCTTGCTTAACGCGCTTGCCCGAGCGGATGCCGCGTGCGTAGCCATTCATGTGAGCATAAAGAGTGGTGATGCTTTGTCCGTGTTGGATGATGACAGTTTTACCGTAACCACCTTTTCTGGCTGCATGAATAACCTTGCCGTCACCAGTAGCTTTGATTGGCGTGCCGGTCGCCGCGGCGTAGTCAGTGCCTTTGTGCGCTCTGATTTTATGTAGAATAGGGTGCTTGCGACGCAGGTTGAAGCGTGAGGAGATGCGAGCGAAGTCGACAGGCGTTCTGATAAAGGCCTTCCGCATGCTTTTTCCGTCAGGAGTAAAGTAATTACTAATGCCGTTTTCTTGTTCATAGAGGACGGCAGAAAGTTCTCGTTCACGGTTGTGGAAGTTGGCCGCTAAAATTCTGCCGTTTTTGTACTTTTCTCCGTCTAGGTATAACTCTTCATAGATTAGGTTGAACTTGTCGCCGGAGCGGATATCTAAAATGAAGTCGATATCCCAGCCGAAAATATTGGCTAGCTCCATAATTTGCGACTGTGAGAGCCCGGCCTTTTGCCCTGCAAGGAATAATGAGCTTTCTATAGTTCCCTCACCGTAGGCGATATGAATATCCGGGGTGCGAGTAACAACTTCTTTAGTGAAAGAATTGTTTTCATCCCGTTTAAATACAATTGACTTAAGGGGGGAGCGAACCAGTTTGATTTGGGAAAGTTGCTCGTTCTCATCGTTAAGAAAGGCGATTTTTTCGCCAGGGTAAATGTTAGCAATCTGCTTTGCAGCTTTCGACGAGTGTATAACGGAGTACATGATTTTATCGTTGTACCCGGCTTTAGCAAATAGTGTTGATAATGTATTGCCTGATTTGATATCAAAACTCTGCCAGTTTTCGACTTTAGGCGTTGGGCTGGCAATCAGGGGCTGCTGGCTGGGCTCTTGCGTGTTTAATGCTTTAACGCTCTCGCTGCTAGACAAAACCTGGTTATCTAGATCAATCTCGATGGACGTTCTGGTTGCATTGACTTTGCTGCTAGGGCTCAGTGCAAGTACAAGTGTCATTACCGCGCCGGTGAGGCTGGCGGCTATCATGTGCTTTTTTGGAAAGGCGTGAATCAACGTCTGGCCTGCTTTAATTAATTGCTTTACTCAATAAAGTGAGTATTAATGCTTTTTAGAAGTCACATAAAAATGTGAAAATCTGTTAAATATTCCTATA
>NZ_LWGJ01000813.1:0-382 GCF_001635845.1 Oleiphilus sp. HI0132
CGATGGCGATGGTCGAAAAACTATGGCCTATGGCGTCAAACAGGGTCATTCCAGCGGCCCAGTAAGATAGCGCGCAAGCGACTGTTAGCCCGAGGTATATATACCAAAGAGCTTTGGCGGTTTCGGTGATTCGAGGCGTTAATTTACTGTCTTTTACCGGGCCGGGAGTCTCTGCTCGGTATAGCTGCATACCACCAATGCCTAGCATTGGAAGAATGGCGACAGCCAGTACGATCAAGCCCATGCCGCCAAGCCATTGCAATTGTTGTCGGTACCACAAGATAGATTTGGGCAGGTCATCTATCCCGGTAATGACGGTCGCGCCAGTGGTGGTTAGCCCCGATAGGGACTCAAAGTAAGCATCAACGAAGCGTAAATCAGG
>NZ_LWGJ01000814.1:0-342 GCF_001635845.1 Oleiphilus sp. HI0132
CTTTCACTTCTTGCCACGTTTCATGACCTTTACCCGCCACAAGAATGACATCATCTGCTACTGACTTTTCGAGCATTTTCTGTATTGCCATTCGTCGCTCGTGTATCACTTCCACCTTCGATGGCTGCGCAAAGCCCGCTAAAATATCTGCGATGATTGCTTCTGGTGATTCTCCTCGTGGATTGTCATCACTGAGGACAATGTCATCTGCAAACGCTTCGGCAACTCTTGCCATCTCGGCGCGTTTTCCTTGATCACGGTCACCACCACAACCAAATATCACCCTTAGAGAGCCACTGCAAAGAGGCGCTAGCGTTTTAAGTACATTTTCCAAAGCATCAG
>NZ_LWGJ01000815.1:0-305 GCF_001635845.1 Oleiphilus sp. HI0132
GCATGAACAATATTTCTTACGAGGCGATACAGGATGAAGGCCGAACATTGGATCTGGCGGGCCTGTCTTTACAACTGATTCCCGCACACTACCTTCACTCTTCGGGCAACTACCATGTATATGACCCTGTCGCGAAGATCCTGTTCACTGGCGATGTTGGTGCGGCTCTTGAGCCTATCGACAGCCCAATGTTCGTCGATGATTTTGATGCACATATCCCGAAAATGAAAATGTTCCATCAACGCTGGATGCCTTCCAATGCAGCCAAAAATGACTGGATCAACCGCGTCAGAAAATTAGAGATC
>NZ_LWGJ01000816.1:0-379 GCF_001635845.1 Oleiphilus sp. HI0132
GTGACTGGTGAACAAATTAAGAAGATGGCTCCAAACCCAATCATCTTTGCATGTGCTAACCCGGTTCCAGAAATCATGCCTGAAGTGGTTGCAGAATCTCGTCCAGATGCTGTTATGGCAACAGGTCGTTCTGATTACCCTAACCAGGTAAACAACGTTCTTGGCTTCCCATTTATCTTCCGTGGTGCGTTGGATGTTCGTGCAACAGCTATCAATGAAGAGATGAAGCTGGCTGCTGCTAAAGCACTTGCTAATCTAGCAAAAGAGCCTGTAACTAAGGAAGTTCTAGACGCTTACGGTGTGGATTCAATGGAATTCGGTAAAGAGTACATCATTCCAAAAGCGACAGATTCCCGTTTGTTGGGTATTGTATCTACTG
>NZ_LWGJ01000817.1:0-947 GCF_001635845.1 Oleiphilus sp. HI0132
GGGTCAAACTTTTTTACATTTGTCATTCGTTAAGAATTTTAAGAGGTACATCACGATGAAAGCTTTAAGATCGTGTTTTATGAGATATAGTGCTGGAGCATGTCTACTCATAGCGGGGACATCAGTTCATGCGTTAAATACGCAGATCACCTTACAAGCTGATAGTGAAGTAACGCCGACAAACTCTGAGGTCGTCACCTTTGGTTTGCCTCTGGCAGCGGGTGAAGTGACTGATATTTCGGAAATCAAGGTTCTGAATGGTTCAACGGAATTAGCAGCCTACGTTGAAGGTGGCTTACGTTACCATTGGTCTGATAACTCTATTCGTTCGGTGACAATCCAGCTGCAAAATGTCGATATGACCGGTGGTAATATAGACCTGACAATTACAGATGGTGGTGCAGCAGTCACACGCTTGTCTGAAGTTGCACACTCTCTAGGTTGGGCGGCTGCAGGCGCAGATAAAAATAACCTGCCTTACCCACGAATTTTTGCCTTGCACGATACAAGCTATTTGTCCGAGTCAGGCCTGATTCCTCCTTATGTGCCCTCAAGTGGTTCGTCAGACGGTTTTGAGCAATACCAAGTAGGGCAGTTCGAAAATTGGGCTGGTGGGCTTGATTATAGCGCTTCCAGTGGAGGTAATTGGTTGTTTGATCGATCAAGTGCCATGTTCAAAGCGTATATGTCTACTGGGCGGGTAGAATTCTTAAAAGAGGCATTCCTATCGAAGCAGTTCTACTTCTCGCATGTGCGGAATGATGGAACGGCCCCGGCAATGGCTGGTGGTGATGGTTGTTTTACATTTGGTGGTGTTGCTTGTGCTGATGGGAAATATATTGCTCCGCAGCAGGCTAAATTGAGCTGGGCCCTTACTGGCGATGATAGTCAATGGGATGATCCATTAATTACCAATATGGCGTTACAATCTGACTTGGGATGGAATC
>NZ_LWGJ01000818.1:0-330 GCF_001635845.1 Oleiphilus sp. HI0132
CGGTTCAAATGTTGTTTCTGAGCGTATCAATATTGAAGACACGCGTGATGGCGATGCAGAAGATATTCTCGATAATCAGGGCGGCGATCGTCTATGGTACTCCTTCGGCATTACTCACCCAGGTTCCTTGACGCTAAACAACTATCCTGAGTTTTTGCGTAACCTTTCAATGCCGTTAATTGGCGATATTGACTTGGCAACAATCGATATTATTCGTGACCGTGAGCGTGGTGTACCACGTTACAACGAATTCCGTCGCCAGATTGGTTTGAATCCGATTACCAAGTTTGAGGATTTAACTGAAGACCCTACAACTTTGGCTGAATTGAA
>NZ_LWGJ01000819.1:0-295 GCF_001635845.1 Oleiphilus sp. HI0132
CTAATGGTCGCATTGTATTCAATTTCTTTTTGCTGGTAGGTATTACTTTGGCTGTCGCTCATTTCAGCACTCATTGCCATGGCGCGCATTTGTGGGGCTGGTCTTGCTTCGTTGCTAACATGCTTTACATTTAAAATTTTCCCCAAGCTTACTTCGAAGCCTTGGGCAATGGTAGCTGCTTTATTTTTTGCTTTATTAATTGCTTTGTTTAAGGCTTTGCGTTTTAGCTTCTGTTTGTTCTTAAGTGTGAATCTTATACTCCCTAGATGAGATGCTTCTGTGCGGGTGATGTCTT
>NZ_LWGJ01000820.1:0-3530 GCF_001635845.1 Oleiphilus sp. HI0132
TTCTGGTTAATGAAGGTTATTATCTAATCATTGAAGAAAATATCGGTGCTTTAATTCCCGGGCATGGTTTGCAGGTTTCCAGTGTCAAAATGATGGGGGAAATGTGTGATCTGGTGATCGTAGTGGGTGGTGATGGAAGTTTGTTGGGGGCTGCTCGAGAGTTAGCTAAATCAAATGTTCCTTTGTTAGGAGTAAACCGTGGCCGATTAGGTTTTTTGACTGATGTGTCACCAACTGAGTTGGAATCGAAAGTAAAAGAAGTGCTTTCAGGGCAGTATATTCAGGAAAGACGCTTCCTGCTAGATGTTCATGTTAAGCGAAATGGCGAGCCGGTTGGCTTTGGTACCGCATTGAATGACATCGTTCTTCACCCGGGTAAGTCAACTCGTATGATCGGTTTTGACTTGTTTATTGAGGGTCAGTTTGTCTACAGTCAGCGTTCAGATGGTTTGATTGTTTCGACACCAACTGGGTCAACAGCTTACTCTTTGTCGGCCGGTGGGCCTCTTTTGCACCCTAAACTCGATGCAATCTCATTAGTTCCAATGTTTCCTCATACGCTCAGTAGCCGTCCAATCGTTGTTGACGGTAAAAGTGAGATTAAAATTGTGATTGGTGAAGGTAATGAGATTTACCCGCAGGTCAGCTGTGATGGTCAGCATCACATCCCTGTTGCGCCTGGCGATGCAGTATACATAAGTAAAAAACCACATAAAGTGCGTTTGATTCACCCTACCTCTCATAACTTCTATGAAACCTGTAGAGAGAAATTAGGCTGGGCCAATAACCTGATAAGTAGTTAATAGATGGCATTTGTTAAGAAAAAAGTTAAGCAAGGCTATGACCTGATTGGTGATATTCATGGTTGTGGTAACTCCCTTGAACGTCTGTTGAAAAAGATGGGTTATGAGAACAAGCAAGGTTGCTACCGTCATCCGCAACGCAAAGTGATTTTTGTGGGTGATATTGTTGATAGAGGCCCTCGAATTCGAGAAGCTCTGCATATTGTAAAAGACATGGTCGACCAATCGCAGGCCGAAATTGTCCTGGGCAATCACGAATACAATGCAATGTGTTACTGCACAGAGGGTCGTCAAGGTAGTGGCATGCAGTATTTGCGCGAGCACAACGCTCGTCATCACAGACTTATTCGAGAGACCTTGGAGCAGTTTGATGCTCATCGCTCCGAATGGCACAAGTTTCTATCGTGGTTTCATGAAATCCCTCTTTTTATTGAAAAAGAAGACTTCCGAGTGGTTCATGCTTGTTGGGATAGTTTAGCGATTGAACGTTTAAAATCTTATTCCCCAGACCATTGCATTAGTATGGACTTTTTGCACGAGTCTGCGGTCTCTGGTTCTTTCGCTAGCCGAATTATTGACAAGTTAACTCGCGGTACCGCATTGGAGCTGCCAAACGGTGAAACCATTCTAGGCAAAGATGGCTTGGCGAGAAGCATGTTTCGCACAAAGTTCTGGAGTGATGATCCCCAGATATACAATGATGTTGTCTTTCAACCCGACCCACTGCCGCCAGAAATGGCTGAGCGTCCTTTGTCGGCGATAGAGAAGCAGCAATTACTGACCTACCCAACAACAGAGGCGCCCGTATTTGTGGGTCATTACTGGATGTCTGGTGAGCCAGAGCCTATTCAATGCAATATTGCTTGCCTGGATTATAGCGCGGTGAAATATGGCCAGCTGGTGGCTTACCGAATGGATGGCGAGAGAGTCTTGAGTAAAGACAAGTTTGTGTCGGTGGACGTTACCCGGACATGAGTCGCATACCACCCATTCCACTAGACTTGGATCTTTCGGACTTTAGTCAATGGCTCCATTTTCAGGGCGTGGCCCATCGAGTCATTGAAAATCAGGGTGAACAAGCTTTGATTCTAGATGATGAAGGCTATGAGGAGCAGGTCTTGAGTGCGCTTGAACGCTACATGACAGAACCTCAGTATCGTAGTGGCCTAGCTGAGCAGCTTGATAAAATGCAGGACCAGCATCGGCGTCGTGAAGTGTTTCGTAAGCCGAGGGACCTGGTGGCATACACGAGGGCTAAACCAAGCCAAGCTCCTGTGATTTTTACACTTATCTTTGTTAGTGTGGCTTTTGCTTTTCTAACCGACTTTGGTAAAGGCGGTGCGCTGCTTAGATCTTTTTTGATCGTTGATCCCTTTAATTCCGGTTTGGATATGAACTCAGTCAGTGGGCGCTGGAATGCAATGCTTGATGTGCTTATCAGCGGCCAGGTCTGGCGCTTGGTTACGCCGGATTTTATCCATTTCAACGTCATGCACATCACCTTCAACCTGTTAATGTTGTGGGTGCTTGGTGGCCAGCTGGAAATGCAAAAAGGTTCCGTTTCGTTTATTGCCTTGACGATGTTTGTTTCCATTATTTCAAATATTGCTCAGCTTCTCGAAACTGGGTACTTCTTCGGTGGTTTGTCGGGAGTGGTATATGGTTTGGTAGGTTATTGCTGGTTATGGAAGATGTTTGATAAAAACATCTTTTTCCCTAATGTATTGTTAAAGTTTAGCTTGGTCTGGCTACTGCTTGGTTATACGCCTGTCACTGAGTGGTTGGGTTGGGGGAGAATGGCTAATGCCGCACACCTGTATGGCCTATTGTCGGGTCTGGTTTGGGCGGCAATTACCCTGTATGTGAATGAGCGTGTTATAGAAAAGAAAGTATAAAAAAACTCCGTTATCCACCGGGCCAAATGTTTTGGCCCGAGGTTAACGGAGTTCACATATGTATGTGTAGAGATGAGAGAGACCAAGTTGATTTCCGGTGAAAGGTAATCGCTCTAAAGTAGAGTGATTGCGCTTCGCTGGGAGCTCAACTTATGCAAATGATAATTGTTATCATTTGCATTGTCAACCACTGAGCTTGATCTTTTTTGTTTATTCTTGAGTAGCGTTACAGGGATTGATATTCTCGCTAGCTTGTTACAAATTCTTGAGTGCATGCTATGGCACTCAAAGTTCTTCTAGGATTAACTTATGAAGTTTGAAGATGCTGCTGAATCCATTCCTAAAGAAATTTACGAAAAGTTCAAACAAGCGATAGAGTTGGGAAAGTGGCCCGATGGCCGGACCCTCTCTCGTGAGCAAAAAGAAATATGCCTTCAGGCGGTCATGCTTTATGAAGTAAAACATGGACTCGATGAAAGCAATCGAACCGGCTATGTTGATACAACGAAAAAGACCTCCCCATGCGGGCCAAAAGACGATAGTGATGATGAGTCGACTATCCGTATATTGCACTAACAAAGAAGACGATTAATGAATCAAGTTGCATCAGGTCATTTAAGTAAAATGACAGTGAGTCAGGGGAACCCGGTAAGTTACACCTTGAACTTTGGTGATACAAAATGCAATCCTGCAGATTATCTTGGCAAGAAATTACGCTTTCGTTCTAACGGCGAGATTCGCTGTTTTCATTGTCAGAAGCGTACCAACAAGAGCTTTAACCAAGGTTACTGTTATCGATGCTTTACCAAGTTGGCCCAGTGTGACCGCTGTA
>NZ_LWGJ01000821.1:0-612 GCF_001635845.1 Oleiphilus sp. HI0132
CAGCTTTATTCTTTGATGCCTTAAGGAAAAGGCTGCCTGATGANGGTTATGTAGTGGTTGATGACGGTAACCATACCTTCTTAACGGCAGAACTTATGCCTATTCATACAGCGAGAACCATGATTTCGCCTACCGACTTCAATTGCATGGGTTATGCTGTCCCTGCGACTATCGGAACAAAGCTTCTTAATCCTGAAAAAGACGTTGTCAGTATTATTGGTGATGGTGCATTTTTGATGACGTGCATGGAAATTACAACGGCAAGCAAGAATGGCTTGGGTGCAATTTTTACCATATTTAATGATGGCGAGTTATCCCAAATATCACAAGCTCAAGAGGTGCCGTATAACAGGAAAACTTGTTCGGTTCTTGCGGATACGAGAATGCAGGGTGTAGCGATGGCTACTGGCGCAGCTTATGTCCGGATCGATGAGAATTCCGATATAGATGAAATGTTGGATGAAGCTTGGAGAATCAGCAAAGCGGGTCAGCCAGTCGTGTTAGATGTAAATATTGATTACAGTAAACAGACCCGATTTACGAAGGGTATTGTGGGAACAAACCTTAAGCGTTTGCCCCTCAACATGAAGGTCAGAATGATTAGTCGGGCTT
>NZ_LWGJ01000822.1:0-1073 GCF_001635845.1 Oleiphilus sp. HI0132
TGATAATGACATCGGTGGTCACAGGTTTGCATAGGTAATTCACTGAACCCAGCTTCATCGCTTCAACCGTTGTGCTAATGCTGGAATAACCTGTCAGAATCAGTGCCTTGGTTTGAGGTGAGTGTTCTTTTAGAATCGCCAGAAACTGCAAACCACTTTCCTGATCGATCTTTAGGTCAACCACAGCAAAATTTATGCTCGTATCCGTTAATATGCCTTTGGCTTCTTCAATACTGTTTGCGGCGAAGCTATTGTAGCCTCGTCGTTTAAATGACCGGGCAAGTGTCGTAGAAAAGGTTTGGTCGTCATCTAGGATAAGGATACTCTTAGTCATTTTATTTTCTGCTCTTCGGCTGGGTGTGAGCTTACAAGTGACAGGGAAATATGAATGCGAGTGCCCGACTTATCTGCTCTTTCAACGCTTATTTTTCCATGATGTCTATTAATCGTGGCATGAGATAAAAATAAACCAATGCCCATACCATGCTCTTTGTCAGACTCTAATGGTTGCTCAGCGGCACTAAGAATACGGGAAACTTTGTTTTCATCACTGTTGCCATAATCACTGATGGTGAGTCTGAGCTTGTCCGGTTCAACATCTGCCTCGAAGCAGACTCTTTCGGGCGAAGCATCGGCAGCATTATTCAGGATATTCAGAATGGCCATCCTTAAAGATGGATCTGAGGAAATATTTGGCGATGGTGACTCGTCGAATTGTGTGCTGTTCCAGTTTTTCTCAAGCCTGACGCTAGGCCGTAAGAGTCTAAATTCATTCACTAGCTGGGTGAGAAAGTAGTGGACAGATTCATCTTGCTGACTGAGGCGAGCCTGGTGCCGAAGGTCATCTAACACGTTTTTACATATCGCTATTTGAGACGCCAGGAGTGTAAGGTCTTCGTCGAAATCCTGGGTCAGGCTATCTGCTTGAAGGTCGTCAACGAGCACGGCCATCGTCGATAGTGGTGTACTGATATGATGAGCAGCAGACGCGGCTTGTGTTGCAATACCCAATAATTGATCGTCGAGCAGTAACTGTTCTCTTTGTTCGTTGATCTTATGTTGTCGAGACTTTA
>NZ_LWGJ01000823.1:0-270 GCF_001635845.1 Oleiphilus sp. HI0132
ATGCACTGACGGTGTCTCTAAAGTGATGCAGTCACTTGGGCGGCGCTATGTACAATACATCAATAAGACATATCGGCGATGCGGTACATTGTGGGAGAGTCGTCATAAAGCAAGCTTGATCGATGCTGAAGGGTATTTGCTCAAGTGTTATCGGTATATAGAGCTAAACCCGGTTATGGCTAATATGGTCGAGCATCCGGCTGATTACCGATGGTCTAGCTATCGGTGTAATGCATATGGTGAAAGAAGTCCGTTAATTAGTGCGCATGA
>NZ_LWGJ01000824.1:0-392 GCF_001635845.1 Oleiphilus sp. HI0132
ATAAGGTGACGCCAGCCTGTTTGAGAGCAGTGAAGCAGGGTCTGAGTTGACTATCTAACTCGTTAGGGTGATTGCAGTGTGTGACGAGTATGAGTTGTTTGTTGCAATCAGAAAATATTTTTAATAGTTCTTGGTCGATTCTTTCCGGGATACTGACGACCATTCGAGAATGAATACGAATGCGTTGGATATGCTTGATATCAGCAATATTGTTTATTAGCCAGGCAAGGTGGTCGTTATTGTGTATTAAGGGTTCGCCACCGCTCAGGATTACCTCATCTAATTCTTTGTGTTCTTCAATGTAGTTGAAGACCTTTCGCCATTCGTTTTTTGATTGGCGATGCGCGTCATAAGGAAAATTCCGGCGGAAGCAGTAACGACAGTTAATAGCG
>NZ_LWGJ01000825.1:0-741 GCF_001635845.1 Oleiphilus sp. HI0132
GCAAAACATAGATTGAGAACAAAAATCTCTTTGTGAGTTTGCCCAATACGGTCGATACGACCAATACGCTGTTCAACCTTCATTGGGTTCCAGGGCAAATCATAGTTAACCAGTAGGTCAGAGGTTTGTAAGTTAAGACCTTCAGCGGCGGCGTCGGTACAGAGCAAAATATCGATATGGCCTTGAACAAATCGATGTTTGATCACGTCACGTTCTACACCCACCATTTGATTCTTATTTGGGTCGTAGTAATGCCCACCTTCACCTGAATAGGTTCCTATGAGTAGTTCGGGGAATTTGGCTTGTAGTCGCTCCCGGATATCATGAAGGGTGTCGAGAAAGCGGGTAAAAATAACGGTTTGCTTAATGCGCTTGCCCTCGATGCGGGGCTTGAGTGCGGTCAGTAACGCTCTGAACTTATTCGAGTCCTCATAGATATCAGCCAACTCACCTAGCAGTGAGTCGAGCATATCGCGTTCCCACCTTAGATCATCTTTGGTCCTGTTGTTGAGCAGCATTTCAACTGCGTCAATGTCATCGTCACCACCGTCAATGAGTAACTCCTGAAGCTCCTCATTATCGGTAGGATCTGTACTGTATTTCAGTTGCTCAATGAGCGTTGCTTCAACTTTTGTTTTACGTCGCGAGAGTGTCAGCTGTAATGCCTTAAGGCTGGATGCAAATCGTAGGCGCAAGAAGCTTAAATAGAAGCCTAGTGCCACCTGACCTGGCTCATTGAGC
>NZ_LWGJ01000826.1:0-324 GCF_001635845.1 Oleiphilus sp. HI0132
ACGCGGATGTCGCTGGCAATGGCCTGGAAGCAATTAGCAGTTTGATACAAACCACCGCCAATACCCCACACACTTTAATCCTTATGGATTGTCAAATGCCCGAAATGGACGGCTATGAAGCCACTCGAGCTATTCGCGATGGCAAAGCTGGACAGTTCTACACCGACATTCCGATCATTGCGATGACAGCCAATGCAATGCAAGGAGATAAAGAAAAGTGCTTGGCTGCCGGTATGAACGCCTATCTAAGCAAACCAATTTATAACGACGCACCAATTTCTACACTCATTAGTTATGTGTGTAACAACAAACCTGAATATGAAG
>NZ_LWGJ01000827.1:0-808 GCF_001635845.1 Oleiphilus sp. HI0132
TGTTGCCACCCTGGATATCTTGAGCTGGGTTCAAAGCAACAGAACCTAGATCAAGAACTGCGTCTTTAACAGCGTAGATGTCACGCATTGAGTGAGCGAAACCGAATGCATTCAATCCGTCTAGACCAGAAGTGTCACCACGATGGTTGTGGATTTTCAGATCGTTGATCTGAACACCAGCGATATCGATGTAAACATCTAAATCAGTGATGTTGAAGTAGCTATCCATGTGGATTTTTGAGTTCGCATCACCGTAACCAGTAGAACCAGTCACAGCATCAGAAGCTTCAGCAGCAGAGATACGACCATTACCATCAGTGTCAGTAGCGCCGAAACCATTACCATTGTTTTCGATATGGATATCTTTGTGACCCAAGTAACCCGCAATGCTTAAGTTGCTGATCAAAGTAGTAGTTTGTGCAGTAGAAAGATCTGCGCCTGGCTGGTAAGTAGAGTCAGCAATACCGATTGCACCGATTTCGTATTTGAAATCAACCGCTGTTACAGCTGCGTCGATAACTTCTTGAGTTGAGAAATCAGCAAGTGCAGTAGCACCGCCAGCAATAAGGTCATCAGCACTGATAAGAGCAGCCAATGGATCAGTAGCGATTTCGTGAATTAACAAGTCACCGTCTTCGATACCAACACGACCCTTAACGAATGTTCCGCCAAGTGCACCAGCAACTGCTTGAACAACAGATACACCAGGAGCAGCTTGTACATTGTTAGCTTCTAGCTGTGTCAAAGATGCACCATCAGCGTTAGCTTCGATACCGCCAGCCAAACCAGCTAGACGACCGTCATCTAC
>NZ_LWGJ01000828.1:0-583 GCF_001635845.1 Oleiphilus sp. HI0132
ATTTGGATATTAGCTTCTCGGTAGAAGATGGTTTTGCGACAATAAGCGACATCGAGAAGCAATTGAGTTAGCGTGCTGCAAGAATTGTTAGCGCTTCTTTAGACTTATCTAAAAACCGATGAAAGCCTTCAAAATAACTTGTATTGAGCTCTCTCGAAGTCTGCCCCATATCCGCATAGATAAACCCGATTCGTTTACGGACAGTGGCTAAAGGCGATATAAAAAACCTTTTCTGACCTGTAATACCTAGGTATTCGGGCGATATAAATTGCGTTATGTGCTGGTAGTCCGAGTTACCTATCCAGGCAGCCTGATCACGTTCAAACAGGTTAAACAAGAAACCCGAACGGCTTCTTTCATATCGAACAACAAACTTCTCTCGCCACTTCTCCGTGCTCTGCCCTGAAGCATATTTAACGACTACCCTCTGGTGCTCTTTATCAAATATTGCCAAGGCGACGCGCTCAAGGCCGATGCCTTTATGAAGCCCTTGCAAGCAAAGCTTAAACACCTCATTGATATTAAAATCACCCGCTAACAGCTTATCCAAACGCTCCAGTGCTTCAAGCTCTATTGCAGTATT
>NZ_LWGJ01000829.1:0-640 GCF_001635845.1 Oleiphilus sp. HI0132
AAGAAAGTCATTTCAACACTCAAAGCCCCTTTCGACCTGGGTGAGCATGAAGTATTTGTCGGCGTAAGTATTGGTATTGCCGTCTACCCTAATGGCGGGAACACGGTTGACCAGCTCATCCAAAATGCCGATGTTGCTATGTACCATGTAAAGGGACGCGGTAAAGATGGTTACCAGTACTACAGCGAAGATATGGCCATCCACACCTCAAATCGTTTGAGCCTGGAAAGAGACCTTAGAAACGCACTGGAACGTAACCAGTTCAAAGTTTATTATCAGCCTCAAATTTCTGCCAAGACAGGTAAGACCATCGGTGTTGAAGCGCTGGTAAGATGGCAGCATCCTGAGCGTGGTCTAATCTATCCTGGCGAGTTTATTCCTTTAGCCGAAGAAACCCGACTAATGTCTGATATTAGCGACTGGGTACTGCATTCGGCCTGTAAAGAAATTAAATCCTGGATCGACAGCGGCCAAAGTGACATTCGCTTATCAGTAAACTTCTCACCTCTCCAGGTTGAACACCCGCGCTTTGTACAGCGTTTACTATCCAGCTTGCGCCAGGCAGATTTCCCGCCCGGAAATCTCGAAATCGAGCTCACTGAAAATGTTATTATGAACGACCTTGAGAATATGACTCAAA
>NZ_LWGJ01000830.1:0-685 GCF_001635845.1 Oleiphilus sp. HI0132
AAAAGTGACGTTTTGCAGAATCGGATCTTCAGCAGCATGGCTACTGTGCCCAGTGTTTGATGTCATTAGTTGACCCCTTACCTATTTCCTAAAAGACAATAATTCGCGCCAAGTTTTCAAAGCTTTACTCTCTCACGTCAAAAACTTAACAGATCATCTTCTAAATATAGAGCATCGCACAATCTATGCCAGAAAATAGTGACACAATTATCAAGAAATTGAGCTTCCATTGCCAGAAGCTTTCTCTTCTAGCATCAAGCTCATTACGTCTGCGTCGAGTAAAGCACACATATGCCCTATCACCGTACCAGATAACCACGCTCGACTCGTACGCTCACTGCGCCATTTAACCATATCAGGTTCAAGCTGAATGGATTCGTGAACTGAGTCGCAAGCTAAGCCCCAATTATTTCCACCCAGTCTAATAATGAACTGATATCCGGCCCGAGCATCCTCGCTCCAACGGTCCGGCATGACCCATTGAGCTGTATCGACTACTCTGACATTTCTATCCAAATGTCTATACAAGCCCATAAAATAATCTGCCCGGCCGACAATTGGCGTGAGCTCCTTTTCAATTTTATAGATTGCACCGAGAGAAACTAAAGGCACCGCAAGCTTTAAACCCGCTACAGAAAAGATCAAACACTCGAAGCGATCTTGAGCCCATGAAGGCGGCCCAACT
>NZ_LWGJ01000831.1:0-8163 GCF_001635845.1 Oleiphilus sp. HI0132
ACCTTCAAAAACATGATAAATTTCATCTCCGTCCAACGATGCTAAAGCACCAGCATCGACACCTAAACGCTCATTGATAATCAAGGTTGGCCTATTTTTGGCAACTTCATAAGATGCCCTTAGGGTAGATATTCGCTCACCCGTATCGCTATCGTAGCTGTGCTCATAAACTCGGACTATCGTGTCATCACCAAAGGGGAAAAATCTTACTTCATGGCCTGCTACATATAATGTGTCGTAATCAGGGCCTTCGTTTAGGATATTAAGCCTATCAACACAGTAATCAGTTGAAACCGGCATGAAGGTGTCATTTACCCCACCCATATCACTATATTCCATCGATAAAGCACCAGACACTTCTTGCCCTGTACTCAACTGACAATTGTCAAAGACCAGCTCTACTGTATCACCTTCGCTATAAGCCTGACCCGGCTCCCTAGAACTGTCCCAACTAATGGGGTCCTCAAATACATCTTTAACATAATTTCCGCATATCAAACTTAGATCTTCTGGAAAGTCTGATGCATCTAAATATCGATACAATGGCGAATCCAAGTAAGCTAAAAGAGTCGCTTGAAGCACTTTAAGAGATAAATCTTCGGACATGTCGACTTCGATATCGATGGTTTTGTTATCGATATTAGTTTCGGCATCACTTTGATATATGTCAGGATCCCCAACACTTTTGAAAAAGGCTATATTTTCTAAATTATCGCAAGCCACGATCATTGTAGCGCAGATACAAATTGAAATTGCCTTAGCAAAATAGAGAGAGAGATGCCTCATTACAGTTCCTTGGGAGACCTTAAGGGTTATCTATCGATTGTATTAAAAGAGTCGCACAGGTTAAATAAGAGCCTGCTGCAAATGTGACACGTGTGGGAATTACATGGCATTTTGTGCTAGAAAAAGAAAGGGTGCCACGTTGCACCCTTAATTCTATGCATTAGATAACGATCTTAAGCGTGATACTGAGCACTCAGTTCATGAACCGCATCAACAAAGTAGCCTGCATGTGCTGGATCAACAAATTGATGAATACCATGCCCCAGATTGAATACATGGCCTTCACCTGGACCATAAGATGCCAAAATTCTAGCCACCTCATCCCTAATACCTTTTTCTGAAGCATATAGCACCGACGGATCCATATTCCCCTGCAAAGCAACTTTATCACCTACCAAGGCACGCGCTTTACCGATATCCATCGTCCAGTCAAGACCAAGTGCATCAGCGCCGGTATCAGCCATAGAAGGCAACCATAAACCGCCTCCTTTGGTAAATAGAATCACGGGGACTTTTCGACCATCGTATTCCCGAATTAAGCCAGCTACAATTTTCTTCATATAAGCCAAAGAGAACTGTTGATATGCATGATCACTCAGGTTTCCACCCCAGGTATCGAAGATCTGAACCGCTTGCGCACCCGCTTTTATTTGAGCATTCAGATAATCAATCACAGACAAGGCAATTTTATCCAATAACTGATGCATAATTTCTGGCTGAGAATACATCATCGCTTTGATATGGCGAAAATCTTTAGAGCTTCCACCCTCAACCATATAAGTGGCTAAAGTCCAAGGACTCCCAGAGAAACCAATCAACGGAACACGTCCATTCAACTCTTTACGTATGGTGCTCACTGCATCCGTTACGTAAGTCAAGTCTTTAGAGGTATCAACTATAGGTAGTTTCTCGACATCCTCTGCTGTTCGAACAATCTTCTTGAAACGAGGCCCCTCACCCGTTTCGAAATAAAGACCCAAACCCATTGCGTCCGGAATCGTCAAGATATCAGAAAACAGAATTGCAGCGTCGAGCTTGTAGCGCTCAAGAGGCTGAATTGTGACCTCGCATGCTAGTTCTTTATTCTTACACAGACTCATAAAGTCACCGGCTTGCGCTCTGGTCGCTTTATACTCTGGCAGATAACGCCCAGCTTGACGCATCATCCATACAGGCGTCACATCAACCGGCTTACGCTCTAGCGCTCTCAGAAATCGATCATTCTTTAGCTCTGTCATTCACTGTCTCTTCAATATTAATAATCAAGAAATGTCTGGCAATGTTGTCCAGATACAAAAAAGGCACAGTATTATCAACCGTGCCTTGGATTTAGTCATTGATACTCATCACGTGCAGACTATATATCCAGGTAGTCCATGATGCCTTCAGCTGCCTGGCGGCCTTCCGCAATGGCGGTAACCACCAAGTCAGAACCACGAACCATATCACCACCGGCGAAAATCTTCGGGTTACTCGTCTGATAAGGGTACTCACCCTTCTCTGGCGCGACAACACCGCCCCAGCTATTAACATCTACCTTCACATCGGACAGCCATTCTGGTGGGCTAGGCTGGAAACCAAACGCAATCAATACTGCATCAGCAGGCAGGATTTCTTCACTACCTTCGATAACTTCCGGGCGACGACGACCATTTTCATCAGCGGCACCCAGCTGTGTTTTAACAACCTTCACACCTTCAACTTTATCATCACCTACAATCGCCACTGGTTGACGATTAAACATAAAGCCTACACCTTCTTCCTTGGCATTCTGAACTTCTTTGCGTGAGCCAGGCATATTCTCTTCGTCACGACGGTAAGCACAAACTACACTATCTGCCTGTTGACGAATAGAGGTTCGGTTACAGTCCATCGCAGTATCACCACCACCCAGAACAACCACCTTCTTACCTGCCATGTTAATGAAGTCAGCTTCATCTTTTTCAAAACCCAAACGACGATTAACGTTTGAGATCAAAAATGGCAATGCATCATGAACGCCTGGCAAGTCTTCACCTGGGAAGCCACCTTTCATGTACTTGTATGTTCCCATACCCATAAATACTGCGTCATAGTCATTTAACAAGTCATCAATACTGATATCTTTACCAATTTCGGTATTCAAGCGAAATTCAACGCCCATATCGGTGAAGATTTCTCGACGACGCGACATGACATCCTTTTCTAGCTTGAACTCTGGAATACCAAAGGTAAGCAAACCACCAATCTCAGGATTAAGATCAAAAACAACAGGCTTAACACCGTTACGAACCAGGATATCTGCACAAGCCAAACCGGCAGGGCCCGCGCCAATCACGGCAACCTTCTTGTCTGTTTTAACAACATTGGACATATCCGGGCGCCAACCCATAGCGAAAGCCGTATCAGTAATATACTTCTCCGCCGAGCCAATAGTCACCGCACCAAAACCTGCATTAAGAGTACAAGCACCTTCACACAATCGATCTTGAGGACAAACACGACCACACACTTCAGGCAAAGAGTTTGTCTGGTGACACAGTTCAGCCGCTTCAAGAATATTCCCTTCTGAAACCAGCTTTAGCCAGTTCGGGATATAGTTATGTACCGGGCACTTCCACTCACAGTAAGGGTTACCACACTCAAGACATCGATGAGCCTGTTCAGTCGCGTCATTCTGATCAAATGACTGATAGATCTCACCAAAATCTTCGGTACGACCTTCCATTGGAATTTTCTTTGGGTCAACTCGACCCACATCAACAAACTGAAAGTTGTTATTTAAACGCTTTGCCATATTCTAACCTCTAAACCTTATTCGCAATGAGAGTATTCGATAATTCGAAACACTACTCAGGGCGAGAACGCATGTTGTTAAGCAAGTTATCCAAGCTAGCCGCCTTCGGCTTAACTAACCAGAACTTAGCAATGAAGTCATCGAAGTGCTCAAGGATCTCTTGCCCCCACTTACTAGATGTCTCAGCAACATGCTCCTTAATAACGCCTCGCAAATGATTGCGATAAGGCTCCATTTGTTCAGTTGAAACTCTTTGAATTTCTACCAACTCATGATTGTATTTATCTACAAACGTATTTTCCTGGTCTAGCACATAGGCAAAACCACCTGTCATACCAGCACCAAAGTTATAACCTGTTTGACCTAGAACAGTAATCAAACCGCCAGTCATATATTCACAGCAGTGATCACCTGCGCCTTCAACAACCGCTGAAGCGCCAGAGTTTCGAACTCCAAAACGCTCACCAGCCGTACCCGCTGCAAACAACTTACCGCCAGTAGCGCCGTAAAGACAAGTATTACCAACAATGGATGTTTCCTGGGTTTTGAACTCACTACCTTGAGGGGGTCGAATGGTTAGTTTACCACCAGTCATACCTTTACCAACATAGTCGTTTGCATCGCCTTCAAGGTTCATATTCAAACCACCAGCATTCCAAACACCAAAGCTCTGACCAGCTGTACCCGTCAAATTCAAGTTGATTGGCGCACTCACCATACCTTGATTACCATGACGCTCTGCGATTTCGCCAGAGATTCGTGCACCAACCGAACGATCACAGTTAGTCACTTCGTAATCGAAGGTACCACCCGACTTGGATTCAATTGTTGGAACTAAGTCCTCAACCATTTTTTCGGCCAACAAGGCTTGGTCAAACGGAGCATTACGCTCTACCTTACAGGTATGCGGTTTATCTTCAGGTATTCCCTCAGTCGAAAGAATCGGCGATAGGTCAAGCTTGTTCTGCTTATCAGTAGTACCTGACAAAATGTCTAACAAATCTGTACGACCAACCAGCTCTTCCAAACTACGAACACCTAGCTTAGCCATCCACTCACGCGCTTCTTTCGCAACAAAGCGGAAGAAGTTCATTACCATTTCTACGGTACCGTTGAAGTACTCATCACGAAGTAATTCGTTCTGAGTCGCAACACCCGTCGCACAGTTGTTCAAATGACAAATTCTCAAATAACGACAACCCAAAGCAACCATAGGCGTGGTACCGAAACCAAAACTCTCGGCACCCAGTATCGCCGCTTTAACAACATCCAGACCTGTCTTTAAACCGCCATCGGTTTGCAGACGGACGCTGCCACGCAAGTCATTGCCGCGCAGAGTCTGGTGAGCCTCGCTCAAACCAAGCTCCCAAGGAGAACCCGCATATCGGATAGAGGTTAGCGGACTTGCAGCCGTGCCACCGTCATAACCGGAAACTGTAATCAAATCAGCATAAGCCTTGGCAACACCTGCGGCGATAGTACCAACACCCGGTTCAGATACCAGTTTCACAGAAACCAATGCCTTTGGATTAACTTGCTTCAAATCAAAGATTAGCTGCGCCAAGTCTTCGATAGAATAAATATCGTGATGCGGTGGCGGTGAAATCAAGGTCACACCTGGCACCGAATATCTTAATGTCGCAATCAGGTTATTTACCTTACCACCTGGTAACTGACCACCTTCACCGGGCTTCGCACCTTGGGCAACTTTGATCTGCAAGACATCAGCATTACGCAAGTAGTGTGGCGTTACACCAAATCGGCCTGATGCGATCTGCTTGATCTTGGAACGTTTTTCCGTACCAAATCTCGCTGCATCTTCACCACCCTCGCCAGAGTTAGAGCGGCCACCTAGACGGTTCATTGCAACAGCAAGTGCTTCATGTGCTTCAGGAGACAAAGCTCCCAAAGACATTGCTGCCGAGTCAAAACGAGGGAAGATATTCTCTACCGGCTCTACTTCGTCTAAAGGAATCTCTTTAGCAGAATCACTTAAAGCAAACAAATCCCTTAAGGATGACGCTGGACGTTCATTTACCAAGGTTGCGTACTTCTGGTAAACAGAGTAATCGCCCGACTCAACTGCTTGCTGAATTGTATTGACAACATCCGGGTTAAAGGCGTGATATTCCTGACCGTGAACAAACTTCAGTAAACCACCTGGCTGGATCGATTTACGCGCCTTGAAAGCTTCTTTAGCCAACAGTGCTTGCTCTGATTGCAGGTCTTCAAAATCAGCACCCTGAATTCTACTTGCGACACCTTTAAAGCATAGGTCAACAACATCGTCTGCAAGACCTACTGCTTCAAACAATTGAGCGCCACGGTAAGAAGCAATTGTAGAAATACCCATCTTCGATAAGATCTTCAACAAGCCCTTACCAATACCGCGACGATAATTATTTTTCGCCTCGATTGGGTCCATCAGCATCTCACCCGTACTGATCAGGTCACTCATAACCTGATAAGCCAAGTAAGGGAAGACTGCCGTAGCACCAAAACCAAACAACACCGCGAAGTGATGAGGGTCACGGGCAAAACCAGACTCCACAATAATATTCGAGTCGCAACGTAAGCCCTTCTCAACCAAGTGGTGATGCACTGCACCCGTTGCCATAAAGGCATTTAGTGGTAATAAGCCAGGTTCGATATCTTTATCCGACAAAACAAGCACAACCTTGCCTTGTCTAACAGCTTCTTCTGCTTGCTGGCACACATCAACAATTGCTTGCCTTAAGCCAGTCTCTTCTTTGTACTGAAGGCTAATCAAGGCATGTTCAAAACCATCTTTATCCGAGCTAAAGCAGCTAAACTTCGCAGGTGTCAGTACCGGCGTAGCCAAAATAATTCGCTTCGCATGCTCAGGCGTTTCTTCAAATACGTTCTGCTCTACACCCACACAGGTTTCCAGAGACATAACAATCGCTTCACGCAATGGATCAATCGGTGGGTTAGTCACCTGAGCAAACTTCTGTCTAAAGTAGTCTGAAACTGAACGAACACGAGTCGACAATACTGCCATTGGCGTATCATCACCCATCGAACCTACTGCTTCCTGGCCCGCCTCAGCTAATGGACGCAATACCTGATCTCGTTCCTCGAAAGTCACCTGGAACATCTTCATGTGCGTCTTTAGGGTATCAGCATCCATTGCTTGGAACGCTTCATGATCTTTGTCTAGCGTTGCCTCAATACGAACCGCGTTTTCTTTTAGCCACTTTTTATAAGGGTGAGCAGACTTAAGGCGGCTATCGATATCATCAGTATGTAGCACTTCACCCGTTTCAGTATCAACCGCTAGAATCTGTCCAGGACCAATTCGACCCTTAGCAACAACATCTTCCGGCTTATAGCCATAAGTTCCAATTTCGGATGCAACTGTAATGTAACCATTCTTAGTGATAACCCAACGACTTGGGCGCAAACCGTTTCTATCCAGTAAACAGACGGCGTAACGGCCGTCAGTTAGAACCAGACCAGCCGGTCCATCCCATGGTTCCATATGCATACTGTTATATTCATAGAAAGCACGTAGTTCGCTATCCATGGTGTCAACGTTCTGCCATGCAGGTGGAATCATCATACGAACGGCACGGAATAGGTCTACACCACCTGCCAGAAGTACCTCAAGCATATTATCCATACTGGAAGAATCTGAACCAGTACGATTCACCAAAGGAGATAATTCTCCCAGCTCAGGCAGTTCGTCTGTAGCAAACTTGCTTGTTCTCGCTGTAGACCAGTTTCTATTGCCTTCAATCGTATTAATTTCACCGTTGTGAGCAATACATCTAAATGGCTGGGCTAGTGGCCACTTTGGCATAGTATTAGTGGAGAAACGCTGATGAAAAACACAAATGCTTGTCTCAACATCTGGATTACCCAGATCCAAATAAAAATTCGGCAGGTCAACCGGCATCATCAGCCCTTTATAAGACACGACTTTTTCTGACAAACTACAAACGTAGAATTCTTCATCAGACGCCAAAGCCATTTCAGTCTTACGGCGCGCAACAAAAAGCTTAAGAGACAGTTCACGCTCACTAAGCCCGTCAGCCTGAACAAAGACCTGCTCAATCTGTGGCAAGCAATCCAGAGCCATACGACCCAAGCAATCGTTATTAGTCGGAACCAAGCGCCAACCAACAACGGTAAGACCTTGTGCTTCAAGCTCTGCACTCATCGTTGTTTTAGCTTGCTGCGCTTTCGTAGGGTCCTGTGAAAGGAAAACCATTCCTACGCCGTAAATCTCATTCAGATCGGCGCTAAACTGCTCCTTAACCACCTGCCTGAAGAACGTATCAGGTTTCTGAATCAACAACCCACAGCCATCGCCAGTTTTACCATCTGCTGCGATACCACCGCGGTGAGTCATACATGTAAGTGATTCTATCGCCGTCAATAGTAGATCGTGACTTGCCTGCCCTTCCATCTGGGCAATCAAACCAAATCCACAGTTATCTCTAAACTCTTCCGGGCGAAACAAACCTGCTGCCATAACATTCTCTCTACAAAATATCATTTAAAATCATACAGTTAGAACTAACAAAACTAACAAAACCATATGACTATGAAAATTGGGGTTGGACATTTTACACATC
>NZ_LWGJ01000832.1:0-490 GCF_001635845.1 Oleiphilus sp. HI0132
AAGCGATAAGGGAACACCAAGTTTCTATGTTGGTTTGAGTGCTAATTGGCGAACGTGCGATTAATTTTCTAAGTAAATGGCTAGAAATACCCTGATCAATCAATGCTCGTTGATAACTTAGTGGATGCCAGGTCAAAGAGCTCATTCAAAGGTGCGATAGCTGCGCTCGCCAGTTGAAAGAAATCTGCTCCTGAACGACTATCTACCGAAGAATTGAGCAGCTTGGTTTCGATAAAGCTCTGTAGTTCGGAGATTTTTGTTTGAGCGTTTTTAATCGCTGAGGTCGAGTGCTTATCATCTAGAATGATCACTCTTTTTTCGCCGGGCTTTCTTTCAAGAAAAACCTTATTTAGCGATTCAAACTGAGTGCTTACACGGTCATTCAAGTACTTCAATTTTATTCGGTCTAGAGCTGAACTCTTTCCTTCGGAAACAATACCCATACCGATGGCTCGGGTTTGGCCTATTGATTCAATCGTATCGAGTAACT
>NZ_LWGJ01000833.1:0-596 GCF_001635845.1 Oleiphilus sp. HI0132
TTGTTCGTCATCGTGCTGAAAAATAATCAGAGTTCTTGTGTTGCTCTGTTTGCTTATCGATGCACACAAGCAAACTTTTTCAGGCCTATTGCACCGTTGACAATACACTCTCGCCATCGCTTATCTTCTTTCAGCCAATAAAAAAGGCAGTGTGAATCATCAAACTGCCTTTTATCAAGTTTTATTAGGCTTGCTCGCCCAGAAGAGAATAACAAATTAGCCAGACGCGAATGAGGATGCCAAGTGTCGCCAACTCCATTTAGAGGTTGCACCGGATAACAGGTACCGCTGCTCATCTATGTCGTAAGCTCCCTTAGGTAAACTGTCTTTAATGCTTAAAACATTTCTATCGCGGTTTACCTCTTTTAGGTCTACCACTTTACCGCACTTCATTGCTCGCTTCTGAGCATCGAGTACAACCATTACTTTCGGTTGTAAGCGGCGATCTTCATTATGCCCGGTTACAATACCCACTTCCTCAGAACTTAGCTCAACCAAGGTACCTGTAGGGTATACGCCTACCGCTTCAATGAAGCGCTCAACAAGATCTTTCTGAAAAGCGATATTACGCAGCTCGTATAAACGGGCAACAGCAT
>NZ_LWGJ01000834.1:0-545 GCF_001635845.1 Oleiphilus sp. HI0132
GAGCTCCTCTGTACCAACAATACCTTTGAGGATAAACCGAGTTAAACAGCCTTCGATCAGAGCGTCATAATGAATTTTGAGATCCCTGGCGCAGCCAGAGCCTTAACCATTGCCACCATAGCATTTGCTGCTAATTTTTCGGTATGGACACTCTATGCCGTTTTGGGGCTTGAACTTCAAAACAGCTTAAGCCTAAGCGCAACACAGTTAGGATTATTCTTTTCGGCCCCGGTTCTAACCGGTGCACTAGGGCGTATTCCTGCTGGCTGGCTTAGCGAGCGCTACAACCCCAAGAGCCTATTCACCCTACAAATGCTTCTTAGCACACCGCCACTATTCATCCTGCCTCACATCGAGACTCTGGAAGGCTACCTATTACTTGGCTTGTGGATCGGTATTAGTGGCACATCTTTTACCATCGGCATTCGTTATATCACCGACTGGTTTGAAAGTAACCGACAAGGCACTGCCATGGGTATATTTGGTGCAGGTAACACCGGCTCAGCCATTACCCTTGCACTTGCCCCAATTATTGTTGCGAACTG
>NZ_LWGJ01000835.1:0-516 GCF_001635845.1 Oleiphilus sp. HI0132
TGGCAACCTATTAGAACCCGCCATCACTATTCCACAGAATGCTTCTTCAGTGACGATCGGCGAAGATGGCATTGTATCGGTCAGTATTTCTGGTGAAACCACTGCACAGCAAGTTGGCCAGATTAATACGGTCGACTTTATTAATCCCCAAGGTTTGAAAGCGCTAGGGAATAACCTGTTTGCTGAAACTGAAGCCAGTGGTAACCCTCAAGGGGGCACGCCGGGCTTGGCAGGTTTTGGTGAGGTTAAGCAAGGCATGCTAGAGCAATCGAACGTAGATACGGTGCAAGAGCTGGTCAGCATGATTACTGTCCAGCGCGCCTATGAAATGAACTCAAAAGTTGTGTCTACGGCTGACCAGATGCTCCAGTACATTGGGCAGAACCTGTAATACGCGCTTAGTTGTTTGAGGGGAAGGTGATTATATGAGGCAGATTAATCAAGTATTCAAAGCAGTGCTAGGCCTGAGCTTGGTCGTGTTGACTAGTGCATGCAGCATCATGACTCGTGAGCACC
>NZ_LWGJ01000836.1:0-341 GCF_001635845.1 Oleiphilus sp. HI0132
CAGGCGCGTAGTTAGGATGGCGAGTGAGGATATTGGTAATGCAGACCCCCGAGCGTTAACACTTGCTTTAAATGCCTGGGATGTTCAGGAGCGCTTAGGTAGCCCCGAAGGTGAGCTGAGTATAGCGCACGCTGTGATTTACTTAGCTGTCGCCCCAAAGAGCAATGCGGTATACAGCGCTTTTAATGCCTGTCGACGTTTGGTGCAGGAAGGCGGAGATGAGACAGTGCCAATGCATTTAAGAAATGCGCCTACACAGCTCATGAAAGATCAGGGTATGGGAATGGAGTACCGTTACGCTCATGATGAGCCTGATGGCTTTGCTGCTGGTGAATGTTATT
>NZ_LWGJ01000837.1:0-346 GCF_001635845.1 Oleiphilus sp. HI0132
TATCAGAGTAGGTTGAGTGGATACCCCATTTCTGGTGAGGTGTAATCCAGTTCAATACGATCTCTTTGTTGCCGTTTGGTTTCTTGTCTAACAAAGGCTTAACTGTCTTCATGTTAACTGGTGGCTTATACAAGCACTGGGTTTCACCGAAGTCACGCATCCACTCATGATCCTGATAGAACTGCTGACGACCTGTCACTGTTCTCCATGGAATCAACTCGTGTACGTTGGTATAACCTGCGTTATAAGATACGTGCTCATCTTCCAGACCTGACCAGGTAGGAGAAGAGATGATCTTACGAGGCTGCGCCTGAATGTCGCGGAAGCGGATTTTTTCCTCTTCTTT
>NZ_LWGJ01000838.1:0-320 GCF_001635845.1 Oleiphilus sp. HI0132
TTCGATACAGGCTCGGCGGCCTTTACCATCGGGCGTTGGAATCAATTGCTGGGCAACAATTGCCTTTAGGTTTAGGGATAAATCCATCCATATCTGGTTTTGCTGTTCAGGCGGGAAAAAGTTAATGATCCGGTCGAGTGCTTGGTTAGCGTTATTAGCGTGTAGTGTTGCCAAGCATAGGTGTCCAGTCTCGGCAAAGGTGACCGCGTAATCCATCGTCTCCTTACTACGAATCTCACCAATCATGATAACGTCTGGTGCCTGCCTCAAGGTGTTCTTAAGGGCAATTTCAAAGGTTTCTGTGTCAATACCGACTTCAC
>NZ_LWGJ01000839.1:0-628 GCF_001635845.1 Oleiphilus sp. HI0132
GTAATAAGTTGATTGTCTTCGCTTTGCCAGGTGACGAGGTGGGTGATGTCTTTAGTCGATGCATCGGTATATAAGCCACTTGCTTTGACTTGTTCTGTAAACCCAGCCGGAATACTTGTGTTATCGCTCGTCAGTGATATTGATTGAAGTGTCGCACTTGTTACTGTCACTAAACTAATACCACTGATTCCTTCTAGTTCGGCAGAGATCAGGGCTTCGCCTTCTGCATTAGCGCTGATAACCGGAGCGCTAGGGCTTTCTACGCTTGCAACAGTACTAGAGCTTGTGTTCCAGTTGGCCTCTTTACTGATATCAATTTGTTCTCCATCAGAATAGGAGCCTAAAGCAATGGCTTGTATTTGAAGCCCGTTAGCTAGGCTGATATTTCCTGGCTGAACTTCAATTGCGGTTAATACGGCGTCTTGAATGCTTAGACTAGTCGATATACTAATATCATCCAGGGTGGCGGAAATGTTTACGAATCCCAGTTCTAGTCCATTGACTAAACCTTCAGATAGCGCAGCGTTTGAAATAGAGCCTATTGCCGAGTCGCTCGATGTCCAGGTTACCTGTTCGGTGATGTCCTGAACTGAGCCGTCACTGTATGTTCCTTGAGCACTGAAACTTT
>NZ_LWGJ01000840.1:0-5989 GCF_001635845.1 Oleiphilus sp. HI0132
AAGAAAATCACACTGAAGCGCAAGACGACATCAACTTTGAAGATGTCAGCGGGTCAAGGTAAGTCAAAAACAGTTAATGTTGAGGTGCGTAAGAAACGTACCTATGTGAAGCGCCCGGAAGTCTCTTTAGAGCTTGAACAGCAGAAGAAAGAAGAGGCAGAACGAGCAGCTAAACTAGCCGAAGAAGTTGCTGCTAAGAAAGCACAAGAAGCGAAAGAAGCTGAAGAGAAAGCTCGAAAAGAGCAAGAAGCCAAAGAGGCTGAAGCTAAGCGTGAAGCGGAAGATGCTAAGAAAAGTGAAGCGAAAGCGCCGAAGGCTGAAGTACCAGTGACGCCTGCTGAGCTTGAAACAAACGAAAAGCATAAAAAGCACAAGAAGAAAGAAAAAGTGCCTGTTGTGGATGAGGACGAAGCTCCGAAACGCAAGCATGTTAAGTCTGCCGGACACAGAGCGCCTCGTCAGCGAGATGAAGATCTATCAACAATCAGTTTAGATGTTCTTATCGATGAAGATGAGCCGCAGCCACGTAAGCTAAAGTCTAAAAAGAAGAAAGTAAAACGTACTCATGCTTTCGAGAAACCGGTGTCGCCTGTGGTTAGAGAAGTAAATATCGGTGAGTCAATCATCGTAAGTGAATTGGCAGACAAGATGTCTGTTAAGAGCGCCGTTGTGATTAAATCACTGATGGGTATGGGCGTTATGGCAACGCAGAACCAGTCTATTGACCAAGAAACTGCAGTGCTTGTTACTGAGGAGTTAGGTCATACAGTGAAATTGGTTGCTGAAGATGCGATCGAAGCTGAAGTGATTGAGAGTATCGATTACGCAGGTGAAGAGACGCCTCGTGCGCCAGTTATCAGTGTAATGGGTCACGTTGACCACGGTAAGACCTCTCTGCTTGATTATATCCGTAAAGCGAAAGTAGCTAGTGGAGAGTCAGGTGGTATTACACAGCATATTGGTGCTTATCACGTAGAGACCGGTCATGGCATGATCACCTTCCTGGATACGCCAGGACACGCAGCCTTTACAGCTATGCGTGCACGTGGTGCGAGCAGTACTGATATTGTTATTCTGGTTGTAGCAGCCGATGATGGCATGATGCCACAAACCGAAGAAGCGATTCAGCATGCGCGATCAGCAAATATGCCGATCGTTGTTGCGGTAAACAAAATGGATAAAGAGCAAGCAGATCCTGATCGTGTTAAAAATGAACTAGCGACGAAAGAAGTTATCCCCGAAGACTGGGGTGGCGATGTCCAGTTTGTAAACGTTTCTGCGCATACCGGTGAAGGTATTGATGCTTTGCTTGATGCTGTATTGCTTCAAGCTGAGCTTCTAGAGTTAACAGCTGCCAAGAACGTTCCGGCAAAAGGTGTTGTTGTGGAATCTAGCCTTGATAAAGGCCGTGGTGCTGTATCAACAGTATTGATACAGAACGGTACACTTCGTGGTGGTGATATCGTTATTGCGGGCATGTGTTACGGTCGCGTTCGAGCGATGCTTGATGAAAATGGTCAGCCAATTAAAGATGCAGGCCCGTCTATTCCAGTTGAGATACTGGGTCTTAATGGCACGCCTGATGCGGGTGACGAGTTTGTTGTTGTTGAGAGCGAGCGAAAGGCACGTGAAGTAGCTGAGTTCCGCGAAGAGAAGAGCCGAAAGGATCGCTTGCAGCGTCAACAGGCTTCTAAGCTTGAGAACATGTTTAGCAATATGGGCCAAGATGAAGTTCGTACTTTGAACGTTGTTCTGAAAACTGACGTGCGTGGTTCTTTGGAGGCGCTGACGGCATCATTGAATGACATTGGTAATGAAGAAGTTCAAGTAAGAATCGTGGGTAGTGGTGTCGGTGGTATTACCGGTACTGATGCTAACCTGGCTTTAACTACCAATGCGGTAATTGTTGGCTTTAACGTTCGTGCTGATGCTTCTGCAAGAAAGATTATTGATGAAGAAGGTCTGGATCTTCGCTACTACAGCGTTATCTACGATATTATTGATCACGTTAAGCAAGCTCTAACTGGCATGCTAGCTCCTGAGTTTAAAGAAGAGATTGTCGGCATCGCTGAAGTTCGTGACACCTTTAAGTCTCCTAAGTTTGGTCAGGTTGCGGGTTGTATGGTGCTTGAAGGTACGATCTACCGTAATAAGAAGATTCGCGTATTGCGTGACGATATCGTGATCTTTGAAGGCGAGTTAGAATCATTGCGTCGCTTTAAGGATGACGTTAATGATGTTCGTTCAGGTACTGAATGTGGTATCGGTGTTAAGAACTATGACGTAAAAGTGGGCGATAAGATTGAGGTCTTCGATAAGATCTCTGTTGAACGTACACTCGATTCGTAATTAGTTTGATTAGCGGGATAAGTAGTTAATGGCGCAAGATTTTAAAAGAACAGATCGTATTGCTGATCAAATGCAACGCGATCTGGCAGAGTTGCTTCGTTCTTCAATGAAGGACCCTCGGGTTGGCATGGTAACAGTGAATCAAGTGGTGGTGGCCAAAGACCTCGGTTTTGCCGATGTTTATGTTACCTTACTCACAGTTGATGATCTGGATGCTGATGCGGCTGAGGTAAAAAGTACGATTAAAGTACTTAACGGAGCAGCAGGGTTCTTGCGCAGCGAGCTTGGTCGTATGATCAAGCTTAGAACTATCCCGCAACTACGTTTTCATTTTGACGCTTCGGTTAAACGCGGCCGTCAACTCGATAATCTTATTTCTCAGGCTCGAAATAAAGACGCTGATTTGTCTGTCGATGAGGGGAATGAAGATTCCAATACTCCTACGGATAACGAAGGCTAGTCCCTTTGGCGCGTAGAAGAAAAGGACGCCTGCTAAACGGGGTGTTGTTGCTTGATAAGCCTCAAGGGATGACTTCAAATTTTGCCTTGCAAAAAGCTCGGCGGATATTTGGTGCTCAAAAAGCAGGTCATACCGGAAGTCTTGATCCTCTAGCGACGGGTGTTTTACCAATTTGTTTTGGTGAGGCAACCAAGTTCTCTCGTTATCTACTTGATGCGAATAAAGGCTATTACACAACCGCGACTCTAGGAGATATCCGGACGACCGGTGATAGTGATGGCGAAACGGTCGAGATCAAAGAAGTGCCTGCACTCAGTGAAGCTCCCTTATTAAGCTTGCTAGAGAAATTTAAAGGTGACATAGAGCAGGTGCCATCTATGTATTCTGCGCTAAAGCATCAGGGTCGCCCCTTATATGAATATGCGCGCAAAGGTATCACGATAGAGCGTCCTGCACGCCCAGTTAGTATTTTCAGGCTTGAGCTCGATGAGTTACGCGAAAAGCAGCTCGATTTGACTGTCGAATGTTCGAAAGGTACTTATATTCGCTCATTAGTGGAAGATATTGGTAATGAACTGGGCTGTGGTGCGCATGTCTCAATGTTGCGTCGTTTTAAGGCCGGGCACTTCATGTTGGATAGCACTGTTAAGATGCTTGCTTTGGACGAAATGTCTCAAGAACTTGCTTTAGGTGAAGGCTTGGAAGCAGTTTTAGATGTCAATTTACTGCCAATTGACAGTTTATTGCCTGATACACCCAAAGTATGCCTAAAAAATGAGCTTGTAAGCTCGATATTAAATGGACAAGCGGTTAGAATAGCCGACTTTGAAAATACTGGCTTTGTCTGTATTTATCTGCCTGTTGATACTTTATGCCAAAATTTAAGTGTCGAGCAGACAATATTCAAGCAGTATTTTGAATCTACCTTTGAAAAAGATGGTCAGCAATATGTCTTTGCTGGTGTCGCTGAAATTGACGAAGAAGGTATGTTACAACCTAGTCGACTCGTCAACTTTAATGAAATTGCGACACAGGTATAGGTCTTTTTCAAACTAATAACGGTAGAAAGAAAACAAGTTTCGCAAACGAGTTGACTGTAAATATGCGCGGTTGGCTTAAGTTTTAATTAGCATATTGAGGAAATAACTATGGCTCTTAATGCCGAAGAAAAAGCAAAAGTAGTAAGCGAATATCAACAGTCTGAAGGTGATACTGGTTCTCCAGAAGTTCAGGTTGCATTGTTGACAACTAACATCAACAAATTGCAAGGCCACTTCAAGGGTAACAAGCACGACCACCATTCACGTCGCGGTTTGATCCGTATGGTTAACCAGCGTCGTAAGTTGTTGGACTACTTGAAGCGTAAGGACGGTCAGCGTTATTTAGACTTGATCGCTCGCTTAGGTCTACGTCGCTAAGGTGTAAGCTTTTTGAGCTTTGTTTTAGAGATGACTATGATTTTGTTATGAAGTCATAAATAAAGTACCGGCATGTCTTGAAAGATAGACATGCCGGTTCTTTTTTATCGATAATCATATTTTTTTATGTGATTGTCATCACGCTTAGTTGTTTGTGCAGCTAAGGTAAATGTAAAAGTGCTTTGTTAGAAGGCCGTAAAGTTTTATGTCTGAGTGTTTTTTCTGAGCTCGTTCTTCAAAGAAGTAAGAACACTGAGACGTAAAGCTTTTAGTCCTTGTCATTTAGCGAAGCTAAATCAAAGAAAATAAATTAAGGAGCCGATGTGAATCCGGTTATTAAAAAATTTAAGTACGGTAAGTCAGAAGTTACAATCGAAACAGGCAGAATCGCTCGTCAAGCAACAGGTTCTGTATTAGTCACAATGGACGATATCGCAGTATTGGTTGCGGTAACAGCAGCTAAACAAACTGCGCCAGGCCAAGACTTTTTCCCATTATCTGTTTTCTACAACGAGAAACAGTATGCGATTGGTAAAATCCCAGGTGGTTACATCAAGCGTGAATCGCGTCCTTCTGAAAAAGAGACGCTAACTTCTCGTCTAATTGACCGTCCAATTCGTCCGTTGTTTCCAAATGGTTTCATGAACGAAGTTCAGGTTGTTTGTACTGTTATGTCAGCAAACAAAACTGACAACTCAGATATCGCAGCGATGATCGGTACTTCTGCTGCGTTGGCTATCTCAGGTGTTCCGTTCAATGGTCCTATCGGTGCAGCACGTGTTGGCTTTACTGATGAAGATGGTTATTCACTTAACCCAACAAACGCTGAGTTGGAAGATTCGTTATTAGACATGGTTGTAGCGGGCACCAAAGACGCAGTATTGATGGTTGAGTCTGAAGCAAAAGAAATGACTGAAGACGAAATGCTGGGCGCTGTTTTGTTTGCTCACCAGGAAATGCAGGCAATCGTTACTGCTGTAACCGAGTTTGCTGAAGAAGTAGGCACTGAGAAGTGGGACTGGACTCCTGAAGAAGTGAACACTGCGCTTGCTGAAGCTGTTGCGGCTGAGTCAGCGGAAGGTATTACAGCTGCTTACTCTATTAGCGACAAAATGGCACGTTACAGTGCACTAGGTGAGCTGAAAGCTGCTGCTGTTGAGAAGCTAGTGACCGATGCGGAAGATTCACCTTCTGCAGATGACGTTAAAGCTTACTTCTCTAAGTTAGAAAAGAAAATTGTTCGTGGTCGTATCACGCAAGGCGAGCCTCGTATCGATGGTCGTGACAACAGCACTGTTCGTCCTATAAAGGTTGAAGTGGGTGTACTGCCGAATACTCATGGTTCAGCTTTGTTTACACGTGGTGAGACTCAGGCGATTGTTACGACAACGCTAGGTACCTCTCGTGATGCACAGATCGTTGACGATTATGCTGGCGAATACAAAGAAAACTTCATGTTGCACTACAACTTCCCTCCTTACTCTGTAGGTGAGTGTGGTCGTATGGGTCCTCCAGGTCGTCGTGAGATCGGTCATGGTAAGTTGGCTAAGCGTGGTCTTCAGGCGCTTATGCCTACCGCTGAGGAATTCCCATACACAATTCGTTGTGTATCTGAAATCACAGAATCTAACGGTTCTAGCTCAATGGCAAGTGTTTGCGGAAGCAGCTTGGCAATGATGGATGCGGGTGTACCTTTAGCTGCGCCAGTTGCGGGTATCGCAATGGGCTTGGTTAAAGAAGGTGATGACTTTGCCGTTCTGAC
>NZ_LWGJ01000841.1:0-666 GCF_001635845.1 Oleiphilus sp. HI0132
GCTAGGCACTTCTGAGGCTAAGGTAGACTGAGTCACCATTAGCTCGGCACGCGTAGGTCCTTCCATCATACCGTCCTTTTTGACGACAATTTCGGGCCTGAACAAGTCACTAAAATCAGCAAATGCCACGTCATGTACTTCAGATAAACCAGCAATAGTAATTTCAAGATTACCTGAGCTATCTACCAACCAAGTTGTTGCCTCATCACCTGTATCTGTTGTTCCAGCACTTTCGTCATCATGCCTCCAGACGAATCGTCCAGTATTACCTGAGCTGTCAAATACATAATATTCTTCATACTCTGTCGAAGTGCCATCGTCATACCATTCTCTTAAGAGACCAGAACCCAGAACTCCCAGCTCTTGTCCTTGCGTCAGAGTTGCAGAGTCCGAGAAGTCCACTCCATTATTGCTTGCCGCAGCAAATGGATCTGCGCCCACACGCTGAAGTACAAAGGAACCTTCACCATCATCTAGGCTAAGCGCGTCTCCATTTAAAGACATGCTCCAACCGAGACCTGAAGGATGAGATAAACCGCCCTCACCGTCGCTTTGACCCAGCACGGAAACAGAGAAATCTCCTGTTTCCTGATCCCAGGTATAAGTTCCGTGCTCTGCTGAAGTTGGCACTATCACACCAACATCATGCTCTTCTCCGTTGTTGGT
>NZ_LWGJ01000842.1:0-601 GCF_001635845.1 Oleiphilus sp. HI0132
CATTAACAGTTTATTATTCTGCGAGCCCCTATATCTGTAGCCACGACCTATAGAGCTTGCTGAGCAGCATTTTTGCACAACATTATTTAGTACCAGTTTAAACACTTATCGTTGAAGGACATTTCTCATGAGCGAAGCAAAACACTCCAAAGTCATTATTCTTGGCTCAGGCCCTGCAGGCTATACAGCTGCAGTCTATGCAGCACGCGCCAACCTGAACCCAGTTGTGATTACAGGAATGCAGGCAGGCGGACAATTGACGCAAACAACCGACGTCGATAACTGGCCTGGAGATGCTGAGGGCGTTCAAGGTCCTGAATTAATGCAAAGAATGCAGCAGCATGCCGAGCGCTTCGAAACAGAGGTTATTTATGATCACATCAATAAAGCAGAACTAAGCCAAAAACCTTTTCGCTTAACGGGCGATTCTGGTGAATATACTTGTGACGCACTCATTATCGCCACCGGTGCTTCAGCGATGTATTTGGGCCTAGAGTCCGAAGAAACGTTTGCCGGCAAAGGGGTCAGCGCCTGTGCAACTTGTGACGGATTCTTCTACCGCAACCAGACTGTTTGTGTAGTTGGCGGCGGAAACACTGCC
>NZ_LWGJ01000843.1:0-591 GCF_001635845.1 Oleiphilus sp. HI0132
CCGCCCATTGGAATTGAGTTACCGCTGGTGAATACAGCTAGGTCCATGCCCGCGCTGAAGTGCTTGCCAGTAGAAGATATCACTATTACGCGCGCTTCTGCTGAGGCATCGATTTCACGGATAGCAACAGGTAGCTCTTGCCAGAAATCGATATTCATCGCGTTAAGCGCATCAGGGCGATTAAGCTTAAGGTGAGCGATGTGATTTTCGGTGGTGATCTCGAGAGTTTTGAAGCTCATTTTGCATCTTCTCCTACGGTAGCAGTAGATAAATAGTGATTTAAGGTCAAAGTTGACAGTGTCAAGATAAGCATTAATCTTGACGTTGTCAAGATGGCGTGCGAGCATTGAGTTATGAGTGAACAACAGCAATATCATCATGGTGACCTTCGAAACAAGCTGATCTCAATCTCGCTGGAGATGCTACAAGAGAATGGTATGCCGGGTTTATCTTTGCGTAAGCTCGCCGAGCGGGCGGGCGTGTCAAGATCAGCGCCGTATCATCATTTTAAAGATAAGAATGACTTATTAGCGGCGGTGGCAGAGCAAGGCTTTGAGGTGTTGACCGAACAGCTTTCCTCTGCAATTTCAA
>NZ_LWGJ01000844.1:0-406 GCF_001635845.1 Oleiphilus sp. HI0132
CCTTGAATGGCAGTCAGAACCGGGATACGCGCCTCTTCTAATACGTTAAAAGCATCTTGAAGTTCTAGCACGGCACGGCGTAGGTTTTCAGCCATGCGTGAAGGGTCGCCGCCCATTGGAATTGAGTTACCGCTGGTGAATACAGCTAGGTCCATGCCCGCGCTGAAGTGCTTGCCAGTAGAAGATATCACTATTACGCGCGCTTCTGCTGAGGCATCGATTTCACGGATAGCAACAGGTAGCTCTTGCCAGAAATCGATATTCATCGCGTTAAGCGCATCAGGGCGATTAAGCTTAAGGTGAGCGATGTGATTTTCGGTGGTGATCTCGAGAGTTTTGAAGCTCATTTTGCATCTTCTCCTACGGTAGCAGTAGATAAATAGTGATTTAAGGTCAAAGTTGACAG
>NZ_LWGJ01000845.1:0-533 GCF_001635845.1 Oleiphilus sp. HI0132
GATATTGAAGCTTTAATAGCAAACGAAGCGCTTCTTGAGTATGAGCATTGGCTTTTCAATGGCGATTTACCTGAACGTCTTCGCTATAACATCGATCCAGGCTGGTATGGTGAATTGCCCAGAGCCTATATTTACTCCGCTCGCGGGCAGCGGGTTGCACATAGCGGCATGTTGACAAAAGCAATGTTGGAACAGTGGTTGGCTTTAATTCATGCGAACTCTGCACCGGAAAGTACCGATTCACCATGACAACTTCCAAGCCTATACGTATTACCGTTATCGTGTCAGTGCTTGTTCATTGCGGAATGATGTTGGCCGTTTTTCTTACCGTGTCTGGTGGTGTTAGCCTAGATACTGTTAATGTGGATAAGCCATTGCTGCGTCCAGCGCTTGTGATTAGTCATCACCATGTTGCTGCAAAGCCAAAGCCAAAGCCAAAGCCAAAGCCAAAGCCAGAGCCAGAGCCAGAGCCAAAGCCAGAAAATCGATCAGAGAATGAACACTTTAGCTTTCCATCTGAAACCGTTTTGCAA
>NZ_LWGJ01000846.1:0-286 GCF_001635845.1 Oleiphilus sp. HI0132
ATAACAAATACATTAATTGATAATGATTATCATTACAACCACCCTCCTGTGACCTGTAATGGATTTAACTCACCTCCCTTGGTAGTCCAGCCTAGCAATGCCATCTCTACACCGAGGCGATCAACACTTTCCGGCAATCGAAGCCGACTGCTCCACAACTCCTGCCTACTAGCAG
This sequence comes from Oleiphilus sp. HI0132, assembly GCF_001635845.1. Taxonomy (NCBI): domain Bacteria; kingdom Pseudomonadati; phylum Pseudomonadota; class Gammaproteobacteria; order Oceanospirillales; family Oleiphilaceae; genus Oleiphilus; species Oleiphilus sp. HI0132. Next base: position 176 of record NZ_LWGJ01000846.1, read on the forward strand.
TATCTTTCTTGCTGAGTAAAAACTCATGGTGTAAGGACAGTACAACAAAATCTTGCTGTAGATTTCTGCCGCGGTTTTCACCAGCATTAATGTTTGAGAGCATATCAAAGC
>NZ_LWGJ01000847.1:0-355 GCF_001635845.1 Oleiphilus sp. HI0132
GATTTTCTCTGAATTATCTAGCGAGAATGTCGTTGAAAAAGAATCTGGAAGCTCTGAGAGTGTATTCACATAGCTTGGAGAGATACTCTCTATAGATTTACGCCAATCATCTTTAGAATCGTGATCCTCGATCAAGGCATCGATATACGCCATTCTGCCATCTTGAGACTTAGCCTTAACAAGCTCATCAGCCGTAAACCATGTTAGGTTTTCATCTGCGCGGATGCGTTTAGAAAGCGCAAGTAGGCCATCTTGAGTAAGATTAATATGGTAAACATGTATTCGGTATTCCGTTAGCGCATGATTTGCACCACCGCCTTCGACAGCGGTGTAAGGTTTAATGGTGCGCCAAGAT
>NZ_LWGJ01000848.1:0-436 GCF_001635845.1 Oleiphilus sp. HI0132
GGGTCGAGTTTACTCAACAAGGTGAAAAGCATACCGTCCATGCACGTAAAGAAGTGCTGTTGTGCGGCGGCGCCTTCAACTCTCCTCAAACGCTTATGCTTTCAGGTATCGGCGATAAAGAGGAGCTTCAACAACATGGTATCGAAGTGATACAGGATTTGCCCGGCGTCGGAAAGAACCTGCAGGAACATGTTGATGCCTGTGTTTTGGTGAAAAGCAAAAAGAAGGATGGTTTCTCGACAAGCCCCGGCGGACTGCTAAAAATGCTACCCGACACTCTTAAATATCTGCGCGACAAGCAAGGCAATCTGGCGAACTCAATTACCCAGGCGGGCGCCTTTTTGAAGTCTAGCCCCGAGGTAAAGGTACCAGACATTCAGATGCACTTTGTTCCCTTACTCTTTGACGACTGCGGGCGCGATTTAAAACTCCTGTC
>NZ_LWGJ01000849.1:0-565 GCF_001635845.1 Oleiphilus sp. HI0132
ATCTTTATGGAATACGCACGCAATGCTGTACGTATGTCTGCACTCATGAAGCAGCGTGCTATCTATGTATTTACACATGATTCTATTGGTCTGGGCGAAGATGGCCCAACTCATCAGCCGGTCGAGCAGATTTCAAGTTTGCGTCTAACGCCTAACATGAACTGCTGGAGGCCTTGTGATACGGTTGAGTCAGCCGTGTCGTGGAAGCATTCCCTTGAGCGTGCCGATGGCCCATCTTCATTGATTTTCTCGCGGCAAAACCTAGTTCACCAAGAGCGAAGTAAAGAGCAAGTTGCAAATATTGAGCGTGGTGGTTACATCTTGAAAGACTGTGAAGGCTTGCCAGATTTGATTCTGATCGCTACAGGTTCTGAAGTAGGATTGGCAGTTGCTGCTGCAGACGAACTTACTAAGCGTGAAGTTAATGTCCGAGTTGTTTCTATGCCTTGTACTGATGTTTTTGATCAGCAAGATATCGAATATCGCCTGTCTGTTTTACCTCTTGAGGTTCCTGCGCGTATTGCTATTGAGGCAGCGATCGCCGATTACTGGTACAAGTATGTGG
>NZ_LWGJ01000850.1:0-581 GCF_001635845.1 Oleiphilus sp. HI0132
AACTGTCCCGCTACCCTACTGTATACTTGCGCCCAATTTTTCTAATTATACTTTACAGCCTGGGATTCAGATTATGGGTTTTAACTGCGGCATCGTCGGCCTTCCTAACGTCGGCAAATCAACCTTATTCAACGCACTTACCAAAGCAGGTATCGGCGCAGAAAACTTTCCTTTCTGTACTATCGAACCTAACGCTGGTGTTGTTGGCATGCCAGACCCTCGCCTAGACAAGCTTGCAGCCATTGTCAGCCCAGCGAAGGTTATCCAAACTACAATGGAGTTTGTTGATATTGCCGGTCTAGTAGAAGGCGCATCTAAAGGCGAAGGCCTCGGTAACCAGTTCCTGGCTAATATTAGAGAAACAGACGCTATCGCTCACGTTGTACGCTGCTTCGAAGATGAAAACGTTGTTCACGTTTCTGCCAAGGTGAACCCTCAAGCCGACGTTGATGTAATTAATACCGAGCTTGCTTTATCTGACCTTGATACCGTAGAAAAGGCTATCAAGCGTTTCACCAGAACAGCCAAGAGCGGTGATAAAGATGCGAAGAATGCTCTGAGCCTACTTGAGGATAAACTAC
>NZ_LWGJ01000851.1:0-7301 GCF_001635845.1 Oleiphilus sp. HI0132
TTCAATTACCCCAGCCGGTGGTAATTACCAATTTGATAGGTAATTCTTGGTAATTTATGTACTCTTATTAAAACACGCTTTGGCGAAGCGCTGTTTATAACGCACTTTTGTATTAAAAGTGCACCTCCTCAGCAAAAAAAGAGAATCCCTTTTAGTGCATACTTGAGAACACACCATACGTTGTAAAACATGCACATTCAAAATCAAAATACTCGAATATTGGTAATCCAGATAATATCAAAAACTGCTTTAACTGAAAAAAGCACCCTCATAAGTTAGTTTGCCCAATTTATAGATATAGTTGTAATTTTAGCTTTTTAGTTGCAAAAGTTTAGTTCTTTAGTTGCTCACCCACAAGTACCAGTCAATTACGCTTCACCAGAATATATAAGTGCGCATAATATATATTATGTTAAATAGATCGTGGTTATGTATATGGTGATTCGCTTCGTTATCATGTGTTCTACTCTGCTAATAAAACGCACTACCATCGGCACAATAATGTAGCAACACTTCTTATATGTGTGACCTATTCAGTTCCTTTGCATTATTGACTGTTATTTCCGTGACATAGTTGTTAACAAAAGCGGAACAAAGTGTGTAATGAGTTATTGGTGGGCATCTGCGACGATGAATGCTGGGAATAATGCCTCTACGGCAATCAGTCGAGGTATGTTGGTTTCACTGAAATAGTGAAGTTGATAAAACGAGCTATACTATTTAGCTGCTCCACCTTGTTTTGTTTTATCAAATTTTCTTTTTGTTAAGAACTTCTCTTCTGTCTGGAGATGCTGCATGTGTAAAAAACTATTGGGTTTTATGAAAGGCAGAGGATTCACGCTTGTCCTAAGCTTTTTCCTAGCATTTTTTTCACTTGTGGTGCATGCAGCAAGCCTTAGTGGCGTAGTGAAAGATCATCAGGGAAACTTAATTGATGGTGCGAGCGTAACTCTCTTTGAAGTATTGCAAGATGATACTTTTCTTCAAATTGGAGACACCCAAAAAGTTAGTTCAGATGGCGCCTATGAATGGGATGTTTCGCCTAGTAGTTATGTGCTTCGAGCCTCTTTTATAGCATCGGATGTTTCGCTTTCTGGTGCGCCAAATAGTGTAGCTATCTCATCCGAAGATTTTGAAGTTTATGTAGATACAATACGTGATTTACAGTTCGATTTTCTTGTCCTGTCTGGCAAGGTACTTGATACTAATAAAGCCCCTATCCCCAATGTATCAATCGAAACCAGCACGGTCTGGCACGGTCCTGAGCAAGGCCCCCTACTTCAGTTATCGACACGTAGTTTGGATCATGCCAGTGGTAGTGCTAGTACAGATGCTGAAGGCAACTATGTTATGTTGCTGTTCCCTAGTGATACCTGTATTGAATCCGGTTTTTACCCAGACAGCACTGACTGCTTGTATGACCTTACCTATACTCCAACAATCGAAAGTGGCTTTGCGACCTTTGTAAGATCTGATCTTGCCCTTAACAACGCGCTTAGTCTCGACCAGGAGCTAGTTCTACTTGATAGCATAATACCGAAAACTATTGCCGGGCCTTATGTTAAAAATATTAGCAACCAATCTGTGGTAATAGAATGGCAGACCGATGAACCGGCTAGAAGTACAGTTCAAGTGGTTGGTGGAGCGGTTTTTAAAAATAACCGTTTTCTAACAGAACATAGCGTTGTTATTAATAACCTGGATTCAAACACCGATTATGACGTAAATATTTCGACACGAGACGCACAAAACAATAGTTCTGAAACGCAAGTTCTAAGCTTTACCACTCAAAGTATTAGTGCTGACTCATTAGCGCCACAGTTTGTCCAACCTTTAGCAGCGACGTCTATCGGAGAAACCCAGTTTACGGTGGCTTTTTGTGCTAATGAGCCAGTGCAAGGAAAGTTTATCGTTGACGGAGCTGAGTATTTACTTAATGACTTCTCTCGCTGCCATAACTTGACTGTAGGTGATCTAAACTCGAATCAGACCTATGCGGTGTCAGTAGAAGTTACTGATATTAGCGGTAATGGCCCAACTCAGAGCCATATTAGTAGAGTTAAAACGCTAGCAGCGGCAGACTTGAACCCTCCTCTAATCGTCGCCGGGCCAACGGTTACTGATATTTCAGATACAGTAGCTGTAGTGAAATGGACGACAAACGAAGCGGCTAGCAGTGCAGTTTCATTTAACGATGGTATTAGTTACCGGGTTCAGAATAACACTGAGCTTGTAAGCGATCATTCAGTTCAGATTACAGGGCTAAGTGCTAATACGCTATATAATTTAACCGTTGCCTCAAATGATGCCGCTGGCAATAGAGCAACACAAACTCGGGAGATCCAGTTCCAGACAGCTTCTACTTCCGATACTGAACCGCCATTAATTATTGGGCGTGCTTTAGTTGAAGATGTATCAAACACTAACGCGATGATTAGCTGGCGTACCGATGAATCATCATCTTCTGTTGTGTCCATTGGCACAGAGCCTGATAACCTAAGCCGTGTCGAATCATCTCCCGGCTTTTCTGCAAAGCACCAATTGAGCGTCACTAATCTCTTACCTGCGAGTACTTATTACTTCTCAGTCGAATCAAGCGACCTAAGCGGAAATCAAGTTCATAGCAACGTTTCTTCTTTTACGACCCAATCGCAAAGTGTCTCTAATGGTTTTGAAATTATTTCACAGCCTGTTATTGAGCGTTTGACGGGTAACAGCATCACTTTAAGTTGGAAAACGAATCGATACTCAGATAGCCGTCTAATTTGCGAATCGGTGAACGGGATTAGCGAGGTAAATAAAACAGAATTAAGCAAAAACCATCTTCTTACTCTAATTGGATTAGAGTTTAATACTGCATATCGCTGTGTGGTTTATTCGACGGACATAGAAGGTTTTATTGCTAGCAAAGTGATTGGTGCTTTAAGTACAGAATTTGTAGATTCAACCCCGCCAAACTGTATAACACCACCTACAGCCCAAGCATTTGTTAATTTTGCCGAAGTCACTTGGGAAAGCAGTGAGCTAGCAGTAATAAGCCTTAACTACAGGGAAAAAGGAGCAAGTACTTGGAGTCAGCAGGCGAATTCAGAATTAAGAGAGACGGGACTAGAATTACTGAACGGGCTATTACCTGACACCAATTATGAGTATCAAATAAGTTTGACTGATGCTGTAGGTAATAGTGCTGATTGCGCTATAGCGGAGTTTAACTCTGGAACTGAAGCTAGTGCACCTGAGCTCCCTGCCCCCTTATTTACAATTCAGCCTTTCGTTAGTGATGTTAGCGCGTCTAGCGCAATCGTCAACTGGTCAACAGAAAAGGCATCAACAGGTCAAGTTCGTTATGGCCTCACGTCTGACGAAATGAACCAGCTTGAATCCGATTTCAACTTTACCGCCGCTCACGCTATCGCGCTTAATAACTTGCAAGCAGAAACAACTTACTTTCTTCAGGTAGATGCTTTCAATTCTGAAGGTGAGCAAAGTATTAGTGAGACGATAAGTTTTACAACGGAGTCAAACCCAACAACCGAGCTAATACCGCCGAAAATTATTTCGGGTCCATTCGTAAAAAACATAAGTGACGTATCTGCAGTCGTAGAGTGGGTGACGGATAAGGAATCCGATAGCACGGTCGTAATTAGCGGAGGTGATACATTTTCCCGCCAAGATCTAACGACTAATCATTCTGTAGTATTAAGCGGCTTATCAGCTGATACTGCCTACGAGACGCTTGTATTTTCAATTGATGATAATGGCTTAAGTTCTGAGCAAGTGCCAGCTAACTTTAGAACATCCCCCTTACCCGATTCCGATTTACCATTTTTTGTCACCGGACCAACTATTAGCTCAATAGACTATGACAAATTTACCGTATCATTTTGCGCTGATGAGCCGGTAACAGCTCTTGTTACTGTCGTCACCGTCGGCACGGAAGACAGCAGCGATTTTCCCCTTGATAGTGCCGCTACTTGTCACCAACTTGTTGTACCTAGCCTTACACCGCGTACGCAGTATTCAGTTGTTGTTGCTATCTCCGATATTGCTGGAAATGGGCCTGTATTAAGCTCACCACAAACGGTAACCACACTATTTGAACTTGATATTTCTGCACCTGAAATAACTGGACCCATCGTAAGTGACATAAGCCAAACGACCGCAATCGTTCGCTGGACGACTAACGAAGCAGCAGATAGTGGTGTTTCCTATACGGACGGGAATAGCACTAATACGCTTCAAAGCGAGTCCTTGGTTCGTTCGCATGAAATGTATTTAAGTGGTCTAGATGCTAATACTACTTATGTCTTAAGGGCGTCTTCCACTGATGCAGCCGGGAACGGGCCGAGCATTTCCGCGCCTGTTGAATTTACTACTTTAGCTTTGCCTGACACGACAGCACCTCAAATTATCGCAGGGCCTATTGTTGAAAATATTACAGTTAGCAGCGCAGACATACTTTGGTCAACTACCGAGTCTTCATCTCGTACGGTTCGTCTGGGGCTAAGCGAAGAGTCCCTAGATCAGACTTTTACTCTAAATGGATTTTCTACTGAACACAGCGTTCCTGTTTTCAACCTTGCTGCCGACACCCGATATTACTTTAGGGTCGAGTCTTCAGATCTTTCTGATAATACCGTTACCAGTAATGTGCTTTCATTTAAAACCTTATTACCCGGTGTTGCGCCCGTTACACTAGAAATTGTAGCAGAGCCAGTCATAGAAAATGCCAGTACTGATTCGCTGACTGTTAGCTGGAAAACAAATCTTGATGCTGATAGCCGGTTAGTCTGTGAGGCTGAGCAAGCTGTTAGCGAGTTTGAGCAAGCAACAACATTCTCCAGCTCTTCGCAAATTGCACCCTACTTTGCTGCTGCGCCAACCCGGTCAATTGAAGAACAATACATCGTTTTACTAAAAGAGCCCGAAAACGCAACGCAGAGCTCAAGCAGAAATCGCAGCATATACTCCCCTTCACCGATCAGCCCGCAGTTTTTCGGGCTCTCTAAAAACCAATCTCCTGAGCAGCGTAAGGCATCAGTTCAGGCATTGGCTACTGATATATCTAACAAAGTCAAAGCGAAGGCGGTGCGCCAATACTCCAGTTCAGTTCCTGGTTTTGTGCTAAAAATGAAAGCTGAAGAATTACAGAATCTTCGCAACGACCCTCGCGTACTTTTGATAGAGCAAGATCAGGTAATGAGTGCTAGCGTAACGCAAAACAGTGCGACATGGGGCCTTGACCGAATCGATCAAACTGCTTTGCCGCTTGATACCACCTATAGCTATGAGCTAGATGGTAGTGGTGTAAATGCCTATATCATCGACACGGGTATACTTACTTCGCATAGTGATTATGCAGGTCGAGCTACAAGTGGTTGGGATTTCATTGATAATGACGCAGACGCTTCTGACTGTAATGGCCATGGTACTCACGTTGCTGGAACCGTTGGTGGCAACACTTGGGGTGTTGCAAAAAATGTAAATATGACAGCGATTAGAGTACTTGATTGTAATGGTTCAGGAACAGCTTCGGGCGTAATTGCAGGTATTGATTGGGTAGCAGCAAATGCTAAATTTCCTGCTGTAGCAAACATGAGTCTTGGTGGCGGAAATTCAGCGGCACTAGATGCTGCAGTAAACCGGGCGATTGATGCTGGAATTACTTTTGCTGTAGCGGCGGGTAATTCAAATATAAATGCTTGTTCCGGGTCGCCAAATAAAGTACCTGCTGCGATCACAGTTGCGTCGTCAACTCGATATGATAGCCGCTCAAGCTTCTCAAATTGGGGAGCATGTATTGATATATTCGCGCCAGGCTCAGATATTACGTCGACTTGGAGCAATGGCGGTACCAATACTATTAGTGGTACCTCAATGGCAACACCACATGTTGCCGGAGCGATAGCACTCTATTTGCAGGCTCACCCAGATGCTTCGCCGGCTGAAGTAGCTTCGAGTATGACTGGATATGCTTCAACAGGTTTGATCAGTCGCTTAAATGGTTCACCAAACCTTCTACTTAATATAGCTTTCGATGGTGAGACTGAGCTGCCAAGCCCTCCTCCAACGCCACCGCTTGAAAAAGTCACTTATGAAATAAGCGATCCGCAGAGAGTCAAGCACCATTTGTTAACCTTAACGGGCTTAGCTGCTAATACGACTTATTCTTGTAATGTTTATTCTTCGGATATCACAGGCGATACAGTTAGTGCGCCGCTAAGAGGCTCAACGGCAGCTGTACCAGATACAGAAGCCCCAGAATGTGTCGGTGAACCCTCCGCAACGGGCTATGTCGATTCGGCACAACTTACTTGGTCTTCAAGTGAGCTGACTACCGCATTGCTTAATTACCGCCCCGTTGGCGCGGCTGACTGGTTAGAAAGTGGCACAATCAATTTATCTACACAAGATTCTCTGCTACTTACAGGCTTGACTCCCGAAACGGAGTACGAACAACAAATCACTTTAACTGATGTGGCGGGTAATAGTGCTCAATGCCCGTTAGGATATTTTGAAACTATCGCACCAGGAACGATTCCAGACGCGGTATTTAGCTTGCAGCCCGTTGTAAGTAATATCAGCGAGCATAGTGCTACGGTCAGCTGGAGTACCGTCCAACCATCTACTGGCAATGTCCGCTATGGTGAGGCCGACAGTGATTTAACTAAACTTCGTTCAGATAATCGTAGCCTCAGCAATCACAGCCTGGAGCTTTTGAATCTCGAAGCTAATACCATGCATTACTTGCAGGTTGATGCATTTAATATCCTTGGTGAGAAAACTAGTAGTGAGATTGTTAGCTTTACAACGCTTCATTTCGATAATGACTTTGATAATGACGGTGTAAGTAATGATGTGGATAACTGCCTGTTTACGCCAAACCCAGACCAAATCGACAGTGATAATGACGGTGCCGGGGATGCTTGTGACCCGCCTGTATTGGTCGACAATGACTTCGACAACGATGGAATACTGAATGATGTTGATAATTGCCCGACCACGCCGAACGCTGATCAAGCTGATAGCGACAACGATGGTTTGGGTGACGCCTGCGATGCGCCGAATAATAATGACAATGACTTCGATAATGATGGCGTACTTGACGATAACGATAACTGTCCTTTGGTTCCAAATGCTGATCAAGCTGATAGCGACAATAACGGTATTGGCGATGCTTGTGACGCCCCCTTAGTATCTGACGATGATTATGATAACGACGGCATACTGAATGATGTTGATAATTGTCCGTTAATTCCAAACACTAACCAGCTTGATAGTGATAATGATGGCATTGGTGA
>NZ_LWGJ01000852.1:0-434 GCF_001635845.1 Oleiphilus sp. HI0132
GCTAAACCCCGTTTTGACAAAACCAGACAAGCTGCTGTTTCACTTAATTAAAGGCTTTTATTGCGCTCAGGATCTTATAAAATGACGCAAGCCTGTCATTCTGGAGCCCTGTCTTTGTTACCCATTTCCCAGTTTTTTCCTCAAGTGATTGCTCAACTGAGCGAACATAAGGCATTAGTACTTCAAGCCGAACCCGGTGCGGGAAAATCAACCGCTTTACCTTTGGCCTTACTCAAGGACTTGGCACTTCAAGGGAAAAAGATTCTTTTACTGGAGCCTCGCCGTGTAGCCGTTAAGGCCATTGCTTACTACCTCGCGAAACAGCTTGGGGAGAAAGTCGGTGAACGCATAGGTTATCAGATCAAGAATGATCGAAATGTGTCGCAAAACACCGTTCTCGAAGTCGTTACTGAAGGTATTCTCACCCGACGATT
>NZ_LWGJ01000853.1:0-432 GCF_001635845.1 Oleiphilus sp. HI0132
GTGCTAGCCCGCTTGCGAGCCGTGGAAGGCTCTGCTTACTGGTTAGGGGGTTACCTCAATTTATGTTTGTTTGAGCCACAGGGTTCAGCGGTGCGCATGGCGCACCCTATTAGAGTTGTCTGAGTATTAAATGCGGACATTCATGCCTAAGCAACCCTGTCACGCTGGGCCTAAACGCTATTTTAAAACTATAGGCCGAGTTCGGACCATTAAAATGAAGGCGAAGGAAAATCATCCTCGGGTTCGTCCTTCTTAATTTCTTCAAGGCTTAATTCCAAAGCGCTGGACGTGACCATGGTGTCTTTAGACGGTTCACTTGAATCCCCTTCTCCACCATTCGAGTCATTTAGCTTGATCTTCAAGCGAAGGTTATTAGCAGAGTCAGCGTTCTTAATAGCTTCTTCAAGAGATATTTTGCCTGCTTTGTGTAGA
>NZ_LWGJ01000854.1:0-333 GCF_001635845.1 Oleiphilus sp. HI0132
ACCATTAGCAGGCAAACACGCGCTAAGTGGAAGCATATCTGAGCCTTCTAGCACAGCCTGCTCAGTTTCGATTCGCTTAAGTTGGAAGGCGATTGAGTCCGCTAGACGAACGGCAGCCTTTCCTGTCGGGGCGAGCAACCTTACTTTTGCTGGTCGGCCCAAACGTAGCCTGAATGATTGATCGACCAAGTGCAACAGGCTTGCTGCTGTGGTGGTTTTTCCGGTACCGGGTCCCCCAGCAATCAAAGTTGTTTTTTGCAGCAAAGCATGTGCAGCTGCAACGGCTTGCCAGTCTGGTTTCTCGTCTGAGTCCACACCATTTAATGCAAACAT
>NZ_LWGJ01000855.1:0-286 GCF_001635845.1 Oleiphilus sp. HI0132
GCTACTTTCCAGTCCATTGCCATCTTATAAACAGGTGATGCTTGAGCCGACTCAATCCAGCTATCAGGAATGCCTTCAGCGCGTGCCGCATCTTGCACTTTAGGATCATTTGGATCTAGGAAGATATCCAACTGTGCCTGGTACAAATCTTTCTCTAGCGGCGTTGCTGCTGCTTCTTCGATACGGTCTGCATCATAAAGAAGTACACCCAAGTAACGGATACGACCTACACAAGTCTCAGAACAAACTGTTGGCTGGCCCGCTTCGATACGTGGGTAACAGAAAA
>NZ_LWGJ01000856.1:0-429 GCF_001635845.1 Oleiphilus sp. HI0132
CCGGCGAGTGTCAGTGGCGCCGCGAGCTTTTGTCGTTCGAGCATGCGGGCGTAGTGTCGTTGGCTGAGGTGGGCGAGTTCGTGAGCAATAACGGATGCAAATTCTTGTTCGGTATTGGCGTTAAAGAATAACCCTGCGTTTACGCCAATAATGCTACCAGGTACTGCAAAGGCATTTAGGCTTGGATTGTCGACAATTGTAATGGTGAAGTCGCGATCGATTACGGCAGAGTTTGGCGCGAGTTTATATACAAGGTTGGTGAGGTATTCGGTGACTAAAGGATTATCATAGGCTTGGGTGTGGCGTCTAAATGTGCGCAACCAAGCGTTGCCTAGGGCTTTTTCTTGCTGGATTGAAACGAGGTTTGACGAGCTATTGCCAAGGCTAGGGATTGTATCAGTGCTCGAGTCTGCGTGAGTGCTCGATATT
>NZ_LWGJ01000857.1:0-385 GCF_001635845.1 Oleiphilus sp. HI0132
GACGCTGATACAGCTCGTCTAGCTGAAGCATTTAAAGCAGGCAACGCGATTGCTAAAGAGATCCTAGAAAGCTACTCAAAAGCTGAGTTCTTCACAAAGCTTGACGATATCCCAGAGAAAATCGACGTTGTTACTTACATCGCGGCTGAAGGCGACATCTCTACTGACCTTCTTTCTCCTGGTAACCAATCTCACTCTCGTGCAGACCGTGAGCTACATGGCCAGTGCATGATCACGCCTGAAGCACAACAAGAAATCGTTGAGCTAGGTAAAAAGCACCCTAACGCTAAAGTGATGCTAATCGCTGAGAAAGGAACGATGGGTGTTGGTTCTTCACGTATGTCTGGTGTTAACAACGTTGCACTGTGGGCTGGTGAGAAGACTT
>NZ_LWGJ01000858.1:0-283 GCF_001635845.1 Oleiphilus sp. HI0132
TTAATCGTTAACGCGAACCAGGAGAATACTGATCAGGATGGTCAGGGTAATGCTTGTGACTTAGATGATGATAACGATGGCGTATCCGATGAGAATGAAGCGGCTCAAGGTACGGACCCACTGTTAGCGGATAGTGACGACGATGGTAGTCACGATGGAGATGATAACTGCCCGCTAATCGCTAATGAAGAGCAGAAAGACACAGACTCTGATGGCTTGGGTAACGCTTGTGACACCGATGATGATGGCGACACGATTGCTGACGATGTCGATAACTGTCCAC
>NZ_LWGJ01000859.1:0-533 GCF_001635845.1 Oleiphilus sp. HI0132
GGTAGTCGCAATGGAAGCCCTACTGAATCCTGACGTAGCACAAGCATGCGAGTATCCGGGTAATGAGTCACGAATGAACTGGGAATCAACGCCTTTTCCTGTGCTAACTGATGCTCAGTTTCATCAGTGGCAAGCATTACTTGAAGATCGAACTGGGATGTACATCTCGTACTATCACCGGTCGCTTCTCCAATCGAATCTAATCATTCGAATGAGAGAGATTGCATGCGCTAGCTTTGACGACTACTACGCAAAAGTATGTGCCAAGCCAAGCGGCATCGTCGAGTGGAACACTTTGCTCGATAGAGTGATGGTTCAGGAGACACGTTTTTACCGAAATCCTGAGTCGATGGAGTTATTTTGCGAATATCTAACTGATCAAATTCGCAGAAAATCTCGAAACGAAGCGATAAACATATGGAGTGTAGGTTGCAGCTCCGGAGAAGAACCATATACCTTGGCGATGCTTTGCCAACAAATGCTTCTGAAAGAAAAAAGAGCGTTAAGTAACTTTGGTGTTACTGCAACAGATA
>NZ_LWGJ01000860.1:0-376 GCF_001635845.1 Oleiphilus sp. HI0132
TAGTTACTTATCTGCTGGGGGGTATCAGTACAACTCACTGTAGGGTGGCCGCTATAGCCACAAGGGCATGGGTTCATTGCTGCAATTAACTGAAAGTCTGCCGGAAATGTCAGGCTCGCACTGGCTCGGGAAATTCTGATCTCCCCACTTTCAATCGGCTCCCGAAGTACTTCAAGCACCGAGCGTGCATACTCTGGCAACTCATCCAAAAACAATACACCATAATGGGATAAGGATATTTCACCAGGCTTTGGCTGTGCGCCACCACCAACGAGCGATACGGAAGAAGCTGTATGGTGAGGAGAACGAAAAGGCGCTTGCATCATCAAGCCCGGTTTTCTGGGAATACCCGCCAGCGAATAGATTGAGGCCACCT
>NZ_LWGJ01000861.1:0-10948 GCF_001635845.1 Oleiphilus sp. HI0132
CCTCCGTAGTATTTTCAAGTTGCAGCACGATATCGTTTCTAAAGGTACTGTAGAGCAAGCTTGCCCGCCTTATGCTTTCACCAATAGTTTGCTCCCTTATCATTTGTTTAGCTACGATGGCAAAAACACCTTGTTTACAGGGCTGATCGGTAAAGCCCATGAACTCATCATCCATTAGTCGCCAGATAGAACGAATTAGTGTTGATACTCGCTCAGATGAAATACGATCGCTCCCCCCATAGCAGCTGACAGAGAGAATACCTGAACTAAGACCGCAATCACTCATCACCTTGCTTACATCGACTCGGGCCCTCAAGGCACCCTGCAGAAGTGCATGTACATAGTACAGTGAAATTGAATTTCGCTTGTCCATATCGTCCGCTTAGGTAAAGTTTATACATAGTATATGTATCATTTAGCTAGTTTTCGTCCTATTTTGTCAAACCATATCCTGATTTGCTCTTGCCCGGCGCACAGTCTTCGATCAAACTTTTAGTTTTTCTTATAGGTAAATTCAATGGACATTAAAGGTACACCCGCAATTGTAACTGGCGGTGCATCAGGTCTTGGAAAAGGCACTGCACTCTATCTTGCAAGTTACGGCGCCAAGGTCGCGATTCTTGACTTACAAATCGAAAAAGCGCAAACCCTTGCTGAAGAAATAGGTGGCATTGCAATTGAATGCGATGTAACAAGTGCTGAAAGCGTTGAAGCAGCTATCAATAAAGCACGCGAAACTCACGGGCCCTGCGGTATAGCTGTTAACTGCGCCGGCATTGGCAATCCAGGACGTATTCTTGGGCGTGACGGCCCAATGTCTTTAGACTTTTTTAATACCGTAATTCAAGTAAACCTTGTTGGCTCATTTAATGTACTAAGGCTGGCGGCAGCAGACATGCAAAGCCGAGAAGAAAACGCAGACGGTGAGCGAGGCGTAATCATTTCAACAGCCTCAGTAGCGGCTTATGAAGGTCAAATTGGTCAAGCTGCCTATTCTGCCTCGAAGGGAGGGATCGTATCAATGACCCTTCCCGCTGCACGTGAGCTCGCAAAGTTTGGCATTCGCGTATTAGCGATCGCACCCGGCCTCTTCCTAACGCCTATGATGGAATCATTTTCTCAAGAAGTACAAGACAGCCTTGCTGCAACATTACCCTTTCCATCTAGACTAGGTAAACCCGATGAGTTTGGTAGGCTAGTGCGTGATATTGTTGAGAACCCAATACTTAACGGTGAAGTGATACGTATTGATTCCGCTGTCCGTTTGGCAGCAAAATAATACCAAGCGCGGCATTTTGGGAACATCATAAAGTCGTTACACGTGACCTAGCTGCTAAATAGTCCGCTATTATACAAACACTAACTCACTAAAAGAGGAACCCATATGGACTTATCACTGAACGAGGAGCAAATTATGATTCAGAGTATGGCACGTAAATTTGCCAGCTCTGAACTGATGCCTATCGCCGATAAGCTTGATATGGGGGAGGCACAGGAAACCTTTGTTAAGAATCTAAAGAAACTGGCTGAGCTCGGTTTTATGGGGCTCAATATCTCGAGTGAATACGGCGGTACCAATGCCGGTACCGTTTCCTTTAGTTTGGCCATCACTGAAATAGCCAAGGCTTGCGCTTCGACAGCAGTTACAACATCGGTAACAAACATGGTTGCTGAGGTTATCCAGGCTGTTGGCAGCACACAACAGAAACATTCTTATCTACCAAAACTTTGCTCTGGTGAATATTCTGCCGGAGCATTCTGCTTGACTGAGTCTCAGGCCGGTTCGGACCCTTCATCAATGAAATGTTCCGCTACTAAAACAGCTTCGGGCTGGGCGCTAAATGGCAGCAAGCAATTCATTACCAGCGCAGAATATGCTGGCGTATTTGTTGTCTGGGCTCTGACGGATAAGAGTGCGGCAAAAGGAAAAGGCATTTCTTGTTTCCTTGTCGAGGCGGGGACTCCCGGCCTAATAATAGGAAAACCCGAACAAAAGATGGGACAAAAAGCCTCTTCTACTTGTCAGCTTAGTTTCGATAACTGCAACATTGATGACAGTGCACTTTTGGGTGATCTAAACAAAGGCTATCGTGTCGCCGTTGGCGAACTGGCCGGCGGCAGAATAGGCGTCGGCTCATTAGCACTTGGTATTGCTCAGGCAGCCATCGACTATGCAACGATATACACAAAAGAACGTGAGCAATTTGGCAAGGCAATCGCGAACTTTCAAGGTATCCAGTGGATGTTAGCGGACACCTACACAGAACTAGAAGCTGCACGTTTGCTCCTTATGAGCGCGGCCTACACAAAAGATTCTGGCGCGCCGTTTTCAAAACAGGCATCAATGGCCAAGCTATTTTCAACAGAAGCCGCCAACAAAGCTTGTTATACAGCACTGCAGTTGTTAGGAGGCAATGGCTATATTAAAGATTATCCTATAGAGCGTCTTACTCGTGATGCACGCGTAACAACAATCTACGAAGGTTCCAGTGAAATACAGCGCATTATTATTGCTAAACAAATACTCAGTGAAGCATAGCTTAATCAGCCTTGCAGATAAGGGGCCAACTTAGAACGGAATTCCGCCTTAACCCCCATACTTTTGAGTATCCAGTACTGACCACTTATCATCCGGTCAATATATAAGCTTTCAACCGGCGGGCTAAAGTGCGACATATGTTTAAAGAACAAATGAGTTTGTTTGGCCGCTTCGATATGCAAAGAAGCAGATTCATAGTCATAGTCGTCATTTGTCAGAAAGGGCTCAAATAAAATATTCCGCCAAACTTTGTAGTAGTCTGAACCTGGTGAAGGTTTACTCTCGACCCGCGCACCTAATCTAATAAGCGCATCATCTAGCGCATCATAATCTTCCGCCAAACTAGCAACAATCGCATCTTTATAGGCTGCTAAAACTTCATGCTTAAGCGTTTTAATACAACCAAAATCATAAACAATAACTGAACCGTCTTTTCGAAAAGCAAAATTACCGGGGTGCGGGTCGCCATGAATCTGTTTGAAGTCAAATAGCTGCTCAGCCATAACTTCAAATAGTCTTTCGCCGAGTTGATTGATCTGATCCTGAGTATACTGCTCACGCTTTAGTGCTTGTATATCGTCTCCTGGTAGGTATTCCATCGTTAGAATATGCCTATTTGATAAGTCTTCGATAACCGATGGAATGAGTATCTTTGGATGCTTATCATGAAAACTTTGAAACATCGCAATATTTGCAGCCTCATTATTATAATCGAGCTCCTCATGTAAACGATCCCTAATCTCGGCAAATAGAGCGTCTACACTTTCTTTTGGCATCTTCAGCAAGCCACCTAGCTTAAGCGCTAACCTCAACTGCTTTAAATCAGAGTCGCATGACTCAGCAACCCCTGGATACTGAACTTTGACGACAACTTCTTGCCCTTGCTTAGTACAGGCACGATGAACCTGCCCAATTGAAGCAGCGGCATGCGGCTCTTCATCAAAACGACTGTAAAGCTCATCCAAAGGCGCGCCTAACTGGAGCTCAATCTGAGCCTTAATTATACTAAATTCAACTGGGGGCGCTTCTTTCTGGAGTTTTACTAATGCTTCTGAAAACTCTTTGGGCAATAAATCTTGAGTTTGTGATGCGATCTGTCCGATTTTCATCACAGCCCCCTTAAGCTCACCTAAAGTATCAACGACATCACCAGCCATTTTAGAATAGGTTTCGCGTTTACTTAAGGCAGCATTATCATCAGATTTAAAAACCGACTTGACCCGGTCAGAGGCATAACGACCGGCTACAGAGGCTGTCATTCCAGCTAATTTGATAAAACGTCCTTTCCGGGAACTAATTGTTTTTTTGGGCATAGTTTATATCGAGAAGCATTAAAGGGTGATTTTGACAAACAGCTGTCATTTTAACGATTACGTTAATCTATTTAACACTTAAATTGAGGTGCTCTGCAACAAAGAGGGGCTTAGTTGGGACTGAATAACGGCGCTTTAGTCCTAGAATTTACTTTAACAAAGTGAAATAAGTGGTAATTACGCCCAAACTAAGCCCTTTGGACGATTCAACTACGCCCCCCTCGCCTGTATTATTCCCTCATCGGTAAACAGGAAGAAGAGCACTCAGGCCGCTAACTTCTTCCTGTTTGCAGCTATCTAACGAGGTTCCTTAATTGGCATGTTAGAACTGATAATTTATTCTCCTTAAAAGGCACTTAGTATTTTCGGCTACTAGTGCCTTTTTTTTATGCCTGAATAAGTAGTCTCACTTTATAAACACTAGCTCACTCCTTTCCCTCATCGCTTACCTTGCCAAACGACCTAGTTTGGGCGAAAAGGGAATGGGATATTTATGGTGGTTTGCATTACATTCTCAACACCAAAGTCAGCTAAATACATTCGTTTAACAATTTTATTCTCGAGAACAGGGTGATTAAGCTCGGAACTTACGATACGGCAGAAAGAAACCTCCCCGCTTGGTTCGATTATCACTTCTAGCATTAACAAGCCCTCAAGAAAAGGGTCTTTTCGCAATTCCCGAACGTATAATTTGTTAAAGGCTGACTTTAAGGACTCGGCGACGAGACGAATATTTTCTTCGCTACGCGAAAGCATACCCGAAGCTGCTTCTTCTTCAGCAAGAGCTAAAGATATCTCATCTTCTGTTGCATCTAGCACCTCATTCTCACGCGCACTTAGTGAAACGGTTTCCGCTGGAGCCGCTAAGGCTTCAGTAGAAATCCCACTACTGCGCTTGAGCACTTCTGAACTAGCAGGTCCGCTTGCTTTCGCGGCAATGGTCGCCTGCTTACTTGGTGCAACTTTCTTTTTCAAGGCAGCGACATCGACGACTGTCTTAAGTTCAGCAAGATCTGACTGCAAAGCTAACAAGCCGGACTTTTTAGCAACTTCTCTCGCTTTTTTGACTTTTGTAGTCAGAGGTTTTTTAATCGGCTCCGGCTTTTTAATTGGCTTAGGCTTTTCTTTAGGCTTAGGCTTTTCTTTAGGCTTAGGCTTTTCTTTAGGTTTAGGTTTTTCTTCTTTAGGCTTTTCTTCAACCTTTTTAGGTTTCTCTTCCTTTTTGACTGGCTTGGGTTTGGGTGGCTCTTTTTTCTTCACTAACTTTGCTAGTTGCGGTGGGAGCTTTTCAAGTGATTTGCGATCTTTTTCAGGCACAGATGCATTAGGTATCCATACCGCTAGTACCAAAAAGACCATGAGCAAGGTAAGCAGAATACTGCTGAAACGTTTACTTTCACCAGCTTCTTTCGTCCAAGGTAGATTTAAGCGGTCTTGTGGAAAAATCATCCCTACCCCTTACCTTCAAGCTTTCTTGATACAGCCAGGGAAACCCGGGTATAGCTGGCGGCAGTACAAGTTGCCATAATCTTTTTTAACAGCTTATAAGGCACGTTTTTATCTGCGATTAAAGTAACAGGGTATCCATCACGAACATTCTGCAAAGACTGATTTTTACTTGCTTGATAGTCCAGCTCTGACTTTAAGCCAGGAAATAGACCGTCATCTGAAACCTCACTAATGCTAGATACTACCCGCCCCTGAACAAGGATATTGCTGCCACTTACAGCAATTACGATATTTTCCTTAGGCTGCTGCTTAGCCACCGACAGCGGCAACTCAACAGACTTATCCTGCTGAAGTACTTTTACATCTGAAGAGTTCACCATCAGAAAGAAAACTAAAATGGTAAAAATATCCATGAGTGACACAAGGTTTAAGCCACCGGTTTTATGCATTCGTCGGTAATGACGTTGCATCCTCTTCGCTCTTCTGGATAGTTTCATGGTGTCGCCCCCCCACCAGTACTTTCAACATCCAAAATGGGTGCGTCACCAATAGATATATCGGGGAAAAGCTCTGCATTAACAACACTTGCTGCAACAACAGTCTCATAAGAGCGAGTTAAATCCATGGCACTAACAAGAGTTTGATAATTTATCTCTTCGCCCAAAAGCAATGTGATATCAGTCTTCTCAGGGAACCTGTTTTTTAACTGCTTAAGGACTTTCACTAAGGAATCAAAGTCGTAACCTTGCTCACTACTCTGAATCTTTCTTATTAAACCCTGTTTCGTATCAGCCAATGTCAGGCTGTTTTTACGTATTATTAGTTGCAGTTGCAATTCTTCGGAATTATCTGGGAGTTGCGCATCGTCCAGTACTGGAAAATTAAGGTCTAATACTGCTGTTTGAGAAAAAACCATACTTAATAGCAATACCGGCACAAGTACAATCATGAGATTCATGAACGCAGTGATGTCCAATTCTGCCTGCTGAACAAGCTTTCTATGCTTCCTTCGTGCCATATATATATCGCTAGTTAGTAATACCGGTTAGTTATCTATCTTTTGAATAAATAAACTACTGTCAATTGAGTTCATAAAAAAGATGAGTGCTAGGACTGACCAGTTTTATCGGAAATCATATTTAGTAATTTCACACCAGCCATCTCAAAACTATCGACAATTTCATTGGTCTTAGTCTGTAGCACTGCATGGCAAAGCAATAGAGGAATAGCAGCCATCAAACCAAAAGCAGTTGTATTCATTGCAACGGAGATGCTTTGAGAAAGAAGAGAAGCTTTTTCTGCTGGATCGGCATTGGCTACTGCAGTGAACGCAGCAATCAAACCAATGATAGTACCCAGCAAACCAAGCAAGGTAGATACGTTAGCTAATGTCGCTAAATACTGTGTACGCTTTTCAAGGCGAGGAAGTGTTTCCATCAAGCCTTCTTCCATAGCGAACTCAATTTCATCCCGGTTAGCATTGTTTAATAAACGACTTAAACCCGCACCCATAATTGCTGCAATAGCAGCCTGTGAGTCGTTAGCAAACTTTAGCGCTTTTGGGTAATCGCGCTTTCTAAGAATCGGTAACAGCCCCTTATCAAAGGCATTTCTATTAGAGTTCTTTGCTGCGGTTAAATATATAAAACGCTCAATAGCAATCGCTAAACCGATTACTAAAACGACTGCGATTGGGTACATAAACGCCCCACCTTCCTGAAAAAATCGCAAGATCGTATCTAACATGATTTGTGCCCCTTAATGTTCTAATTAAAGCGTTTTGCAAATACTACGAGTACGTAATGCTCATAGAATCGCTACCGCATCTATTTTTTGTATTCAAAGTAATTGTTCGGCGTTGATGACTAAATAAACATCAACGAAATAAAACAGAGTTTGTCGTCAGCTATAATGCTGATTTTCATTATGTCTTTACCTGCACCTTAATACGTATGAACAGGTTCACGTTCCTTGTTGACGAACGACTATGTGATTGCAAGTGTATAGACAGCAACCCAGGAATTCCGGGACACGCTCATAAATTCCCTACAAATTTACAAGGTTTTACGCTTTCCATTACACTATCGAGGTTTGAAAGACGGAGAATCGACTTCCAAAAACCTTGAAAAATGAATCTGCTGTCGGAACCGGACAGGTTCAATGCTATCTAAAATGCCAGGAATACTTTTTGGCGGAGACGCTTCATCACGCTTCTCTATAGTTGGTAGTTTCCATGGCAGATCAAAACTTACATTTGGCAGTTCAGAGCTGCCAATAATAGAGACTTCCGACAGCGTTTCAACCCTCTTTTCATCTTGATTCGACTTAGAAACCGCAAAAGGAGACATAAGCAACAAAATGACAGATATCAGACAAGAAATTGCTTTAATCCTTCTCAATTTGATCAAATTCATTTACTTACGCTCCAGCATTTTTATCCAGCGCTCTACAGTCTTTGTGTCGTCTTCACCCGCATTTTTAACATAAGCCTGGTAATGTTCAATTGCTTGGTCGTAATCACGTAGGTACAACTCATAAAGTACCCCGAGATTGTAATTAACCATCGGATGATTTGAATCCTTTGCTAAGGCTGACTTTAAAAATCGTTCACTGTCCTGAAACTTACCTTCATCCTGGCTAATCAAAGATAATTGAATCAAAGCGTTTACGTTTTTAGGATTAATATCTAGTGCTTGCTGATAGTAGCCTTCAGCTTCAGCTAACTGCCTATTTGAATGACGAATCAAACCAAGGTTAACGTATGCACCAGCCAGGGTCGGATATCTATCAATTAAGCCCTTAAATATCTCTTCTGCTTCAACGTAAGATTTTTCTTTGATAAGAGCTAGACCTTGCTTGTATGCAATTTTATCGTCTTCCGTGAGGATTGGCTTAACAATAGCGCTAGCCGGCTTCTCAATCTGGATAGGCTCTATTTTTTTGCTAGTACTTGAACAAGCTACGACAAAATACAAAGCACCTATAACAAGGATTACCTTAGATATATGACTCATAGGCTTAGAAATATTCATCAGCATGTAAGATCGCCTTTGATTTACGTTCAAACTCTGTTGGATTCATTTCAGCTAACACTTCATAGGTGGCTGCAATCCATCTATCGTACTCACCATCAGGAACCTTATCGAGGTTAATCTGATAAATCTCCAAAGCTTGCTCTTCGAATGAGTACGCCTGCTCCTCCAGTAGAATGTCGTATTGCTCTAACTGAAGCTCTGTAAGTTTGTCGGGTCTTTCGGAAGACATGATATCTTGCGCTAAGGTTCTATATATCGTTCCGATTTTATAAGTAGCCGCTGAAATAACCTCGGACACTTCGTAATCGGCAAGGCTTTCGAGTTTAGCTACCAAGGCTTTTAGATTTCGTGTTTTTTGATCCAAAGACTTTTTGAGCGGTAAGCTTAAGCTAATCGCTTCAAACTGAAGGATGTCTTTGTTTAATAGCCTAAGCGCTGCATTTGCTGCAACATAAGCAGAACGCCCGTTTCGCTGAGAGATCCTATCCTGTTCATATTCTACAAGCGCTGCACGCCACTTATTAGCATTAGAGTCCTCTTTTCGACGATCAAAATAGCGAATACTTTGGAAATATGCCTCAATATTTAACTCGAACTGATCGGGATAGCGCTTAACAAAACCGTCCAAAAGCCCAACAGCTTCATAGGCAAAGTCATTTTCTAAGTAAATTTCTGCAGCACGATAAAGTGAGTTCGACGCTTTAGCCAAGTCCGCAGTAGAATTCGATATCTCGACTAGTTTTTCTGCAGCAGGAATTGGCTCTTCATTCTCCAAGTAAGCATAGACGAGCTTATCTGAGGCATCCTCATACAACTCACTATCAGGAAAACGCTCTTGGAAAACGTTTAAGGTGGCGATGGACTGCGGCCAATTTTGTATTTGTAGAAACTGTGTCGACGCATCAAAAAGTGCCGTAGGAGCAATACTCGAATCCGGCACTAGGTCGACGACTCTCAAATAAAGTTCGGCACTTTTCCCAATCGCACTTTCTTTCTCTGCTTGCTTGTAAACAGACGCAGCTAAGCGCTCGCTTAAGACCTCTACATCAGACTTCTTATTATAAGTAACAAGTTTTTGATAGGCTTTTTCTGCAAGAGAATAGTTTTCTAGCTCGAAATGACTATGAGCGTTAACCAACCAACTAGAATACAATATCGCAGCAGGTGCCGATCTGGACTGTACAACTCGGGAAGAAACTTCTACTGCATTGATATAGTCTAGTTCGCGATAATATTCATTTGCTAGGTCGTTCAACAATCCTGCCGTCTGATTAGCCATAGGAAAATGCGCAGCAAAACGCTCAATCGCTTCTCTGCGAAGTAGCTTATCAGATGGCCCGAGATCTTGGGTATTGCCGCTATTTGAAACTTTGATGTCGTCATATGTCAGAACTGAAGCATAGCCAGCTTGAACTGCCTTTGGATGGCTAACATTTTCATAAGCTGCACGTTCGTATAGAGAAATTGCACGACGATAATCACCAATTTTATATGCAGCCTCAGCTGCAAGGTAAAGGTTCTCACCGCTATAGCGATCTTGACCTCGCGTGAGAACCAGCTCTTCGTAATAGTCTGCAGCCTGCTTACCAAATACATAATAGCTTGACGCTTTAGCTGAAATTTCAGCAGGCTCACTCTTAACTTCGGAGTCTTTGGCGTAAGCCGTTTGCATTCTTACATAATATAGGTGTGCCAACTCATCTAGGGCCTCAACAAGCAAAGGTCTGACAATCTCTAATTGAGAGGGTTCAAGCGTTTTCCAATAAGGGCTATGAACACCGAAATTCTTTACAAAATTTTCTTTCGCTTCCCATTCTAGAATATCGAAATTACCACGACGATAGGTTTGTATTTCATTTTGTGCCATTCGATAAGCATCAAAATTCATTTGATAGTTATCGGTAAAGCCCCTGGCTACGAGACCCGCATCACGAAATCGCTCAGATCTTAGGTGGAATCGAAATAAGGAGTCATAAAGCAAATATGCATAGTCCTTATGCCCGATACTCTGTTGTAGCACCTCAATACTCTCGCCGCTTCTGTCTTGAGAAAACATAGTAGAGAAAAGTCGGAAGGTATCGTCAACAATATCTTGATCCTTGAGGCCCAAGGTATCGTACCCGATTGCATTCCTTAGCTCAGGGTACTTATCTAATACCTTACTAGCATGAACTGCTGAGTCGGCAAACCTGTCCTGTCTAAAAACAGCCCAACCTAACTTAAAGTTTGCTCTATGATGGAAGGTAGAATCTTTTGTAAAAGCCAGTACTTTCTTATACTGCGCTTCAGCTTTATCAAACATACCCAAATCAAAATATGTCTCGGCAATTCGGAACATACTTTCATCAACCAGATCAGACTTTGGGTAAAGACCTACTAACAATTTAAGTCGTTTTATAGATTCTTCAGAATTACCTATAAATTTTGTTGCCTTAGCTGTTTGGTAAAGCAATTCATCCATGCGTTGATAAAATACACCTGAATCGACAATACGATCATAGCTATCGAGCACCACCTGACTTTGAGTAACTTTATCAATCGTAAGTTTCTTGCTATCGAGTTTGTACTTTTCCCTTAAGTTATTAATACGATTCAAAGCATCAATTTTTACA
>NZ_LWGJ01000862.1:0-548 GCF_001635845.1 Oleiphilus sp. HI0132
TGCAGCATGCGTTGGATAGTCGTTAATTTTTACGTCCATAACCGTTGTTAAGCCACCAAGGCCTTGAGCACCGATACCCAGGTCGTTGACCTTATCCATAATCTCTAAACGTAACTCTTCAACACGATTTTGAGGGCCACGCTTACGAAGCTCATGAATATCAATCGGCTCCATCAAAGCTTCTTTCGCCATCACGGCAGCTTTTTCAGCTGTACCACCGATGCCTATACCCAACATGCCTGGCGGGCACCAGCCAGCGCCCATCGTAGGAACCGTTTTCAGAACCCAGTCAACAATACTGTCACTAGGGTTCAACATCGCCATTTTTGACTTATTCTCGGAACCACCGCCTTTTGCAGCAACTTGGACGTCGACAGTGTTGCCTTCGACAATCTCATAGTGGATCACAGCAGGTGTATTGTCTTTAGTATTCTTACGAGCGCCGGCAGGGTCATCTAGGATTGAAGCACGTAAGACGTTATCTGGATGAGTGTAAGCACGACGTACACCTTCATTTATCATATCAGTCAGGCTTAATTCAGCATCCC
>NZ_LWGJ01000863.1:0-283 GCF_001635845.1 Oleiphilus sp. HI0132
GTGGTGTTGATGGTTTGCTTCTGTTTTCTCCGGGCTTTGAGACATTTTCACCTTTTGTAGAGCGTTTGGCTCCCATCTTTGCGACATTTATGGACTGGGGCTGGAAGGCAGAAGAAGATAACCTAGCCCGATATCGCTCCTCGCCAATTAATGCTTCGATCGCTTACTCTGAGAGTGCACAATATGTCAGAGACTTATTTGAATCAAAGCAAACAAATGTCCCAACCCTGATTGTGATGAGCGAGGCAGACAGTGTCATTAACCCTCATGCCATCAAAGGATA
>NZ_LWGJ01000864.1:0-692 GCF_001635845.1 Oleiphilus sp. HI0132
ACCTGAGGCATTTCTGCCAAACCAATGTCTCTGGCATGTTCTTCAAACCCTTTGTTCTTCCAGAAGAAAGCCCCTGGCATGGTTGTAGGTACAACCAATACATAGAAGAGTGCACGACCAACTAACAACATAATGATCATGCCAAGCCCCGCAGCGATACCAATCAGTGCAGCTGAAATACCGGTAGGCGCCCAGATAAAGAAGACTGCAGAGATAAGCAAGCCAAGCACTAAGCTGACGTTTCTCGCCAAGTAAGTATTGCCAAACGTCGTCCACTGAATGTAGTGCGCTGCTGCGCCCTCTCCCTGTTCAGTATTCAGGTAACGAGCATGAGCAACAAGACCTATTGACTCAACCAGCAAGCCAATAAAGACCAGACCAGACAAGACACTCAGAAGTGGTGCAAAGCTTAAATCTTGAAGCGAATAAGCAATACAAGCAAACACGGCAAAAACAATTCCGCCGACACTAAACATACTGCCGAAGAAGCTGGTCAATACCTGCCAATGATACCAGAACGGGCGAGCTTTAATTCGATAGGTACAGGACAAAAAGTACAAACCTATCAAAGCAGAGATCACCACAAAACCACCCACAGTAGATATCAACAAATCTAGAATACCCAACTTCAACCATTCAATGATCGCAGACAACACTGTATAGCCACATAGGCCCGCGAAGAACATGGCTAT
>NZ_LWGJ01000865.1:0-350 GCF_001635845.1 Oleiphilus sp. HI0132
GGATAGAGTCATTCAGGTGACTGGGTATGGCACTTCTAAGACCCCTGCGTAGCCATCAACGGCTTACTTAGGCGTACTAAGCTAAGCGATGGACAAGCCCATCGCATGCTTAACCAACTGTTTCTTGATAAAGCCCTGCTTATTTACAAAGTCCAGCCCTGTATTACGCACCCACCGAAGAAGTGGATCGGGTTGAGCAAATAAACGCTTAAAACCTTCCATCGCGCCCATCATCAATAGGTTATCTGCCTGCCGCTGTCGTTGATAACGTTTGAGCAAGGTGAGATTTCCCGGGTCCAGCTCTTGTTGGTCAGCCAGTATCAGCACCTGACTCAATGCAAAAACATCTT
>NZ_LWGJ01000866.1:0-288 GCF_001635845.1 Oleiphilus sp. HI0132
GGAAAGTGGTTAGTTGTTACTGCGTGTAAGAGTCACTGACACAAACTATAAAGATAGAAGGAATAGGTAATGAACTCTTGGGTCATTAGATGCGT
Organism: Oleiphilus sp. HI0132; assembly: GCF_001635845.1. Classification (NCBI taxonomy): domain Bacteria; kingdom Pseudomonadati; phylum Pseudomonadota; class Gammaproteobacteria; order Oceanospirillales; family Oleiphilaceae; genus Oleiphilus; species Oleiphilus sp. HI0132. The sequence goes on from NZ_LWGJ01000866.1 coordinate 96, forward strand.
GCTACTGGCATCAACCGTGCTGTTTGTTTCGGATATTAGTGCTGAAGAAAGTAATGTTGATAAGGCGCGAGATGCCTTAGCCAGACAGTCAGATGATGAGGACTCTACCAAGCAATTGGAAGAGGTTTTCCAGGCGGCTGAGAAAAACTATTCCTTGCTCAAAGCGGGTGGAAAGTCTTTAAGCTATTCTCTG
>NZ_LWGJ01000867.1:0-286 GCF_001635845.1 Oleiphilus sp. HI0132
TTGTTTGGTACCTTATTTTCAAATACAGGTGCCTGTTTTTCTTCTGAGTATAGACCATTCACACTATAACGACGTGCTTGTAGATCGTGATATACATCACCACTGGACCAAACGCCTGGCAACTCATAATAGTTCTTTAAGAGCGCATTACTGACTCGCCAAAGTTCACCACGGTTATCGTACTGATCCACCATAGCAATTCCCCAGCTGTCTTCATCAACATAGAACACACGTTTTTTATAGATATGACGAGCCCCTTTCTTCAAAGTAGCTTCGACAACATGTA
>NZ_LWGJ01000868.1:0-502 GCF_001635845.1 Oleiphilus sp. HI0132
GCCCGGAGAGTGCAGCATTATTTAGGTGCTCTTTTGCTTTAGTCATAGGTTCTCGTCGTTCCTGTCGACAATGAAGTCTGCTTTTCATCTAATGGTGTCTCAATTAGAGACAATGAATGGGAAGGACCCTATGGTCCATCAATTGACCATTTATTAAGAAATCTGTTTGCGCATTATGGAAAACGTTGCCATGTGATCGTATTTAGCGGCATGGGGAATGACGGCTCGTTGATGGCACCTACGATGCATAAGCAAGGCTGCTCAGTATGGACTCAAGCACCAGATGGGTGTGCGAATGGCTCGATGCCGCAATCTGTGATTGATCTTGAATGCAGTGCATACACCGCATCTCCAAAAGACCTGGCTCGAGCATTAATTAATAAAGTTGGCTGCTACAGTGCACCTGACGCCAGTGCTAGCAATTTAGAAACAAACAAAGGAGTTTAATTGTGTCGGATGCTCAAAGTGTTATCTCTAGCCTATATCTACCGGTTAGTAATAC
>NZ_LWGJ01000869.1:0-284 GCF_001635845.1 Oleiphilus sp. HI0132
CACGACCCCAATTTATAAAACAGAAAAAATGGCAGCCGGCGCTCACATAGACACAACCCTTAATCAATGCACCGTGTGTCACAGTACAGACGCATCCGGAAAAGCAAGTGTTGGTCCCAATCTTAGAGGTAAATACGGACAACCCGCCGCTTCGGCTAGCAATTTTAACTACTCGTCGGGTTTATCTGAGAGCAATCTCACTTGGAACGAAGCCAATCTGGATCGTTTCTTGGAAGACCCCGCCGGAACAGTGCCTGGTACCACTATGGGCTTTGGGGGGATAA
>NZ_LWGJ01000870.1:0-28706 GCF_001635845.1 Oleiphilus sp. HI0132
GGTAGTTTGGCTGTTTTATGACCAGAGCCGCCTGGTGTAAATTGATGCAAATCAATTTCAATATTCTTGCCCCTCCATATACTGAGAGCAATCGCACTAATGGAGTCGTGTTATGTACACAATACTGCCAATGTGCTTTGAATATCAATTGTTCAAAAATAATCGTTTGTTTGGCCATGACAGAAGTTAAGTGATGGGAATAAACAAACAAGGGTGAGGAACCACAAATGAGTCAGTTTTTAGACAGGTTACGTTTTTTCAAAACGAAAAAGCAGGACTTTGCCTCTGGGCATGGCGTAACAACCAACGAGGATCGTGGCTGGGAGGATGGCTATCGCCGTCGTTGGCAGCACGATAAAATTGTACGATCAACACATGGGGTCAACTGTACTGGCTCATGTAGTTGGAAGATTTATGTTAAGGATGGCCTGGTAACCTGGGAAACCCAGCAAACTGATTATCCTCGTACGCGCCCTGACCTTCCTAACCACGAGCCACGCGGCTGTCCTCGTGGTGCGAGTTATTCCTGGTACATCTATAGTGCAAACCGCTTGAAGTATCCAAAGGTACGTAAAGCTCTATTGAAGCTATGGCGCGAAGCTAAAGCCCAGCATAGTGACCCGGTTAAAGCTTGGGAATCGATTGTTAACGATCCGGCAAAAGCTAAATCCTACAAAGAAAAACGTGGTATGGGCGGCTTGGTTCGTTCTGACTGGAAAGAAGTTAATGAGCTGATTGCTGCTTCTAACGTTTACACTGCTAAGAAATATGGTCCTGACCGTATTACCGGCTTCTCGCCAATTCCTGCGATGTCGATGGTTTCTTATGCGGCAGGTGCTCGTTACTTATCCTTGATCGGTGGTAACTGCCTAAGCTTCTATGACTGGTACTGTGATTTGCCACCAGCATCTCCTCAGATTTGGGGTGAGCAGACTGACGTACCAGAATCTGCAGACTGGTATAACTCTGGCTACATCATTGCTTGGGGTTCTAATGTTCCACAAACGCGTACACCTGATGCTCACTTCTTCACAGAAGTTCGTTATAAGGGTACGAAGACTGTATCGGTTACACCTGATTACTCAGAAGTTGCAAAACTGACGGACGAGTGGATTCACGCGAAGCAAGGTACAGACTCAGCGGTAGCGATGGCAATGGGTCACGTTATTCTGAAAGAGTTTCACGTAGATAAGCCAAGTGCTTACTTCACTGAATACGTGCGTACCAAGACTGATTTCCCTTACTTGGTTATGTTAGAAGAGTCTGATCAAGGCTTACAGCAAGGTCGCTTCCTAAGAGCCTCTGATCTCGATGGTAACTTGGGTCAAGAAAACAACCCTGAGTGGAAGACGATTGCAGTTAACGATGCGAGCAATGAGTTGGTTTCACCTACCGGTTCAATAGGTTATCGCTGGGGTGAAAAAGGTAAGTGGAATATTGATCAGCTAGACGGTAATACCGGCGAAGAGATCAAATTAGGCTTATCACTAAAAGATAGTGCAGACGAAGTGGTTGAAGTTTCCTTCCCTTACTTCGGTGGACAAGAGCACGAATACGGTTATTTTGATCATACTGATCACGATGCGAATCAACTACGTAAAGTACCTGCTAAGAAAATTAAGTTAGCAGATGGTAGTGAGAAGTTGGTTGCAACTGTATTTGACCTGACTCTTGCAAACTACGGTGTTGAGCACGGTTTAAACTGTGCAAATTCAGCATCAAGTTTTGACGAAGACAAGCCATACACGCCAGCATGGCAAGAAAAAATCACCGGTACGCCGCGTGAGCAGATCATCAAGATCGCACGAGAGTTTGCAGACAATGCAAACAAGACGACTGGTCGCAGCATGATCATTATCGGTGCGGCGATGAACCACTGGTACAACATGGACATGAACTACCGTGGCGTTATCAACATGTTGATGATGTGTGGTTGTATCGGTCAATCTGGTGGCGGTTGGGCTCACTATGTTGGACAAGAGAAGTTGCGTCCTCAGTGTGGTTGGCTACCGCTAGCATTTGGTTTGGATTGGCAGCGTCCACCACGTCAAATGAACGGTACCTCTTTCTTCTACAATCACGCAAACCAATGGCGTTATGAGAAATTGGAAATGGAAGAGGTTGTGTCACCTTTGGCTGATAAGTCTAAGTGGCAAGCTTCTATCATTGACTACAATACGCGTGCAGAGCGTATGGGTTGGTTGCCATCAGCACCTCAATTAGCAATTAACCCATTGCAGTTGACTAAAGATGCTGAGAAGGCAGGTAAAACTCCTCAAGAATACACGGTTGATCAATTGAAGAACGGTTCTTTGAAGTTTGCTTGTGAAGATCCGGATGATGTTCAAAACCATCCTCATAATATGTTTATCTGGCGTTCAAACCTATTAGGTTCGTCAGGTAAGGGTCATGAATACATGCTTCGTCACCTTCTAGGTACTAAGAACGGTCTTCAAGGTAAAGACCTTGATGAACGTGGCGCCAAGAAGCCAGAAGATGTTAAGTGGCACGATACGCCAGTCGAGGGTAAGGTCGACTTGCTAGTGACGCTAGACTTCCGTATGTCGACTACCTGCTTGTATTCAGATGTTGTATTACCTACAGCAACTTGGTACGAAAAAGACGATATGAATACGTCGGATATGCATCCGTTTATTCACCCTCTTTCTAAAGCGATTGACCCGGTTTGGGAATCGAGATCTGACTGGGATATCTTCAAAGGTATTGCCAAGAAGTTCTCTGAACTTTGTGAAGGCCACTTGGGTGTTGAGAAAGATTTGGTCACGGTACCGCTTCAGCACGACACACCAGGAGAGCTTGCTCAGCCAGAGGGTGTGAAAGCATGGTGGAAAGGTGAGTGTGACCTGATTCCAGGTAAGACGGCACCAAACCTAGCCGTTGTTGAACGTGATTACCCGAATACCTATAAGCGCTTTACTTCGCTTGGCCCATTGCTAGAGAAACTAGGTAATGGTGGTAAGGGTATTACTTGGAACACTGAAGATGAAGTGAAGTTCTTGGGTGAGCTTAACTATAAGCACACTGAAGAAGGCGCGCATCAGGGTCGTCCGAAGATTGAGTCGGCAATTGATGCCTCTGAAGTGATCTTGAGCCTGGCACCAGAAACTAATGGTCAGGTAGCGGTTAAAGCATGGGCTGCACTGTCAGAGTTTACCGGTAAAGATCACACACACTTGGCTAAGCCGAAAGAAGAGGAAAAAATCCGCTTCCGCGACATTCAGGCGCAGCCTCGTAAGATCATCTCTTCTCCTACCTGGTCAGGTCTGGAAGATGAGCACGTATCTTATAACGCAGGTTATACCAACGTACACGAGTTGATTCCATGGAGAACAGTGACAGGTCGTCAGCAGTTCTATCAGGATCATGAGTGGATGCGTGACTTCGGTGAAACCCAGTGCTTGTATAAGCCACCAGTTAACATGAAGACAGTTAAGCCTTTGTTAGACAAGAAACCAAACGGCAACAAAGAGATCGTATTGAACTGGATTACACCTCACCAGAAATGGGGTATCCACTCAACCTACTCTGATAACTTGTTGATGTTGACCCTTTCACGTGGTGGTCCGATTGTTTGGATCTCGGAAGTTGATGCAGCAAAAGCAGGCATCGAAGATAACGATTGGATCGAAGTGTTCAATGTTAACGGTGCCATTGCATGTCGTGCGGTCGTTTCCCAGCGTGTAAACGAAGGTATGAGCTTGATGTATCACGCACAGGAACGACAAATAAATATGCCGGGGGCTGAAACAACCAAGACACGTGGTGGTATGCATAACTCTGTTACAAGAGCGGTTATGAAGCCTACTCACATGATCGGTGGTTACGCACAGCAAGCATACGGATTTAACTACTACGGTACCGTTGGCTGTAACCGAGATGAATTTGTAATCGTCCGTAAGATGGACAAAGTTGACTGGTTGGACGAGTCGTCTGAAGAGCGAGGAGCATAGCGATGAAAGTACGTGCACAAATAGGCATGGTCCTGAACCTGGACAAATGTATCGGCTGTCACACTTGTTCTATCACTTGTAAGAACGTATGGACGAGCCGTGACGGTGTTGAATACGCTTGGTTTAACAATGTTGAATCTAAGCCAGGCGTGGGTTTCCCTAAAGAGTGGGAAAACCAGGAAAAATGGAACGGCGGTTGGGTCCGTGGTAACGATGGTAAGTTGACACCGCGTCAAGGTAACAAGATGCGTGTGTTGGCGAATATCTTCGGTAACCCTGACCTACCCGAAATCGATGACTACTATGAGCCATTCGATTACGACTACGAGCATCTGCATACTGCGCCAGAAAGCAAGCATCAGCCAACGGCTCGTCCGAAGTCGCTGATCACTGGCAAAATCATGGAGAAGATCAACTGGGGCCCAAACTGGGAAGAGATTCTAGGTACGGAGTTCGCTAAACGTAAAGTTGATTCAAACTTCAATGAAGTAGCGCAGAAAGACATCTACGGTCAGTTCGAAAAGACCTTTATGATGTACTTGCCACGCTTATGTGAGCACTGTTTGAATCCGGCTTGTGTTGCAAGTTGTCCTTCAGGTGCGATCTACAAGCGTGAAGAAGACGGTATCGTATTGATCGACCAAGACAAGTGTCGTGGTTGGAGAATGTGTGTATCGGGTTGCCCATACAAGAAGATCTACTACAACTGGAAGTCTGGTAAGTCAGAGAAGTGTATTTTCTGTTACCCACGTATCGAAGCGGGCCAGCCAACAGTTTGTTCTGAGACTTGTGTAGGTCGTATCCGTTACTTGGGTGTACTTCTTTATGATGCAGACCGTATCGAAGAAGCAGCAGCAACGCCGCTAGAGAAAGATTTGTACCAGGCACAGTTGGATATCTTCCTAGATCCAAATGATCCTAAAGTGCAAGATGCGGCACGCGCTGAAGGCATTCCTGATAGCTGGATTGAGTCGGCTCAAGCATCACCTGTTTATAAGATGGCAATGGACTGGAAAGTAGCGCTACCGTTACACCCAGAGTACCGTACGCTGCCAATGGTTTGGTACATCCCACCACTATCCCCAATCCAGAATGCTGCTGAGCAGGGTCGTATTGGTATGGACGGTGTGATTCCAGACATTAAGTCACTGCGTATTCCGGTACGGTACTTGGCTAATTTGCTAACGGCCGGTGAAGAAGCGCCAGTTGTGAATGCACTAGAAAGAATGCTGGCAATGCGTTCATTCAAGCGTTCACAGCAAGTAGAAGGCAAAGAAGATCTGGAAGTTTTGAAGAAGACGGGTTTAACAGCCTTACAGGTTGAAGAAATGTATCGTTACATGGCGATTGCTAACTACGAAGACCGTTTCGTCGTGCCATCAAGCCATAAAGCTTACGCAGAAGATGCTTACGACATGAAGAGTTCATGTGGTTTCAGCTTCGGCAATGGCTGTAGCGATGGTAACAACGAAGTCAACATGTTTGGTGGTAACAAACCAAGTAACCGAGCGAATATCATCGCGGTTTCAGGAGGTGACTAAGATGGATACTTCAAATGCGAAGGTGCTAGCTGTTGTATCTTGTTTGATGGATTACCCACGGGAAGACATCCTTCTTTACAAAGGTGAATTGGATCAAGTGGTAGCGGAGGCTGGCCTAGCGCCAGCCATCGAAACCAAGTTGCTGGCGTTTATTGAAAACCGGGCAGCGATGGATCTAATGGACTGGCAGAGTGAATACGGTGGTCTATTCGATCGTGGACGTTCGGTCGCGCTATGGTTGTTTGAGCACGTACACGGCGAATCCCGTGATCGTGGCCAGGCAATGGTAGATCTGGTCGATATGTACCGCGAAGCAGGTTTAGAGCTGGACAAGCACGAGTTGCCTGACTACATCCCCTTGTTCCTGGAGTTTCTCTCAACCCAAGGTAAAGAGAACGCCCAGAATTGGTTGCAGGAAATGGAGCATATTTTAGGCTTGATCCAGTGTCGCTTGGAAAAACGTAAAAGTGATTACTCGGTTTTGTTTGAGGCGCTTCTGGACTTTGCTGACAGTAAGATCGAATTGGACGAAATTCGTGAGCAAATCGCTGATGAGAAGCGAGATGACACGAAAAAAGCAATCGACAAAGAATGGGAAGAGGAAGAAGTGAAGTTTGGTGCTGAGTCACTAGATAAAAGCTGCGAGTCTTCAACGCGTCGACCCAGCGAAGCTCAGCGTCGTGACCAAGATATCCCGGTTAACTGGGTAGGTTTTGATGCCACGCCGTCCTCGTCACAATCTTCTATCTCCGATAAGAGAGGATAAGAAAATGGATTACTTAAATCATTTATTCTTTGGAATTTACCCCTACATTGCTTTGGCAGTGTTCGTTTTAGGTTCGATTGTGCGTTACGACCGCGATCAATATACCTGGAAAACTGGTTCAAGCCAGATGTTAGAAAGTGCTCAATTACGAAAAGGCAGCCGCCCTTTCCACGTGGGTATCATTATGGTTTTGATGGGGCACTTTGTGGGCCTATTAACGCCACATGTGGTATGGGAAACACTTGGCGTAAGCGATAGTTTCAAGCAAATGGTCGCAATGGGCATGGGTGGCTTCTTTGGCCTGGTGTGCTTATATGGCTTGGTGATTCTTGTTAAGCGTCGTTTAGGTAATGAGCGAGTGCGAGCGACTAGCTCAAGAATGGATATCCTTATCCTACTCTTGTTGTTGGTTCAGCTACTACTAGGCTTGATCTCGATCTTCGTATCGATGGGTCACCTGGATGGTGTTGAAATGGTTAAGCTAATGAGCTGGGCGCAAAATATGGTCTTGTTTAACGGCGTTGAAGCTTCAGCAGCGATTGCTGATGTTCACCCAATCTTTAAGCTACACGTAGCCTTGGGTATGACTTTGTTCTTGGTCTTCCCATTCAGCCGTTTAGTTCATGTTTGGAGTGTGCCAGTTAAGTACTTCTCTCGTAACTATCAGGTTGTACGTAGTAAGGCTTAATAGCCATCTTATCCCCGCAAAGCGCGGGGATATTTTCAAAGGGGTCAGACTCGATTGAAACCTTAGTTTCAATCGAGTCTGACCCCTTTGAAAATATAGACTAAGTTGGAGTTAGATATGATCCGAGTGAATCAAACAGAATTTGATGAAACAGCCATCGTCAAAGAAATGCAGTACCACGTGGCCCAAACGCACACGGAATCGAAAAATAAGGCTTGTGAGTCTCTGATTATCAGTGAGCTTCTTAAGCAGCGTGCTGAAGCTTTAAATCTAGCAGGTGGTGCAAAGAGCCAAGAAGCCCAGAGTACTGAAGATGCGTTTCTTGAAGCTTTGTTAGATACCGAAGTCGAAGTACCTTCGGCCAGTGAAGATGATTGCCGTCAGTATTTTGAAGCAAATCCTAAAAAATTCATGACCAGCCCCTTGGTCGAGGCGCGTCATATCTTGCTTGATGCATCACCCGATGATGCCAATGCTCGTTCCGAAGCAACGGAACTGGCAGAGCAACTGATTAAACGCTTACAAGAAAATATTGGGCAGTTTGAAGAGCTGGCCAAGATGCATTCCAAATGCCCTTCAAAAGAGACGGGTGGTCACCTTGGGCAGCTTGGTAAAGGCCAAACTGTGCCAGAATTCGAACGTCAGTTATTCAATTGTCCTGAAGGTTTAGCCAGTGCGCCAATCGAAAGCCGTTATGGTGTGCATGTTGTTTTCATTAACCACAAAGAAGAAGGTAAAGCTTTACCTTATGAGATGGTTAAAGAACGAATTTCTGATTACCTGAATGAAAAGGTTAGACGTAAAGCGATTGCCCAGTATATTCATTCATTAATTATGGATGCCGACATTGAAGGTTTCGACTTTAGTGTGTCCGACTCCCCTTTAATGCAGTAAGCTCCCCATATTTGGGGTCAGAGTAAAAATGGCTGTTTTTACTCTGACTCCAATTTCTTATCTAATAATGATCGGCTCAAGGTCATAAAAATGACTGAAGAGATCCCTGCAGCGGCAAATAGCATACACATCACCATTATCTGATAGCGAGCGGCAATAAAAGGCGATACGCCAGAGAGTATTTGCCCCGTCATCATTCCAGGTAGCGAGACCAGACCGACGGCGAACATTGCATTGATATTTGGAATCATTGCCGTGTTGAAAGCCGTATTCCGTGCAGTTTCGTAAACATGGCCACTACGAAGTTCAGCCTGTAAACGTTCGCCAGCCAAACTAATGCTGGTCATTGAGGTTGCAAAAATCATCCCGGCTAGTGGAATCATATAACGTGGCAAGTACCAAGGGTCTAGCTGTAACACTAGCTGTGTGACCAGAGCAAGCATTAAACCGCCACCAATAAATACCGCAATCAGCGCTTTACTGAATAACTGAAAGCGTCCCTTTGTTGATAGTGCGTTGTTGCCAGTGCTATCTGACAGCGTGTTTAGAGATATCCAGCTCGATGCCAGCATCATCACTGATAGAACAGCCAAGGTGAGCAAGCTGCTTTCTGATTCGAAGATCATGATCAGCGCGTAGCCAATTAATAGCAGCTGGAGTAGCATGCGGATGATTGAGTAACAGGCTTTTCCGTATGCCAGCCCCCAATATCGCATTAGAGCAATCACAAAGAAAGTAGGGATAAAAGCGATGAGCAAGCGTTCAAAGGGAATGATTTCAATAGTCATCGGAAACTCGAAGTGATTGAAAGGACGGCGCGTATCATAACATGGAGCAGAGTAAAGCGATGGCACTTCAAGAATGATCTGGGTCATACAAAACCTGAAGAATACTCATAAAATGGTAAATAATACGGCGAAAAGTGGTATCTCCTGTTAAGCTTGAAAGCAATCATGACTTTACTTCGGAGAGTACGAGTGTTTTTTGAAAGCTCATCCAAGAAACTAGCTAAGCTTGAAATCAACATGGCCGCTGCAGAAAGCTATCAGGCTTGGTGCAGTGCGGCAGAAAAACATGACCTGGCTTCGGGTGCCAGCGAATGGAAAGAGCTTGAGCATACAAGCGAATATGACTACAAACAGATTCGTCATCGTCTAGAAGCTCTTCAGAGGCTTCGTCGAGACAACAATTATCATGGCTTACTGTTCGCTCTGAATGAAGGTATACATGGCAATATGGGGGGAATGGGTAAGCCTGTTCTCTATAACCATGCCAAGTATGGTACGAAGAAACTTATCGAAGAGTATGTCGATGAGATAGTTGAGTCCATAGAGCATATCGCAGAATTAGATGCCTCGCAGATCGATTATGAAGAGCGCCTAGACTTCTTTCATCGAGCCAGCCTTTGCTACGGCCGAACAGCGCTGATGCTCAGTGGCGGCGGTGCACTTGGACATTTCCACATTGGTGTTGTAAAAGCCTTGCTTCAGCAAAATCTTCTACCAAGTGTTATATCAGGCGCTAGTGCGGGCTCGGTCATTACAGCCATATTTGGTACGCATACAGATTTGGAGCTAAAAGAACTCATTCAGCCAGTGAGAATGTTAGCTGAGGCGAAAGAAAATGCAGGCTGGCTTAAAAAGCTCTTGTATGGAAAGAGAAAGCGCGCTGATATCAAAGATTTTGAAGAGCATGTGCTCAATCGTTTGGTACCTGATCTGACCTTCCAAGAAGCGTATGAACTCACAGGCCGTCGGATCAATATTTCCGTAGCGCCTGCAGAACTCCATCAGACCTCTCGTTTGTTGAATGCGATTACTTCACCAAATGTTTATATTCGTACTGCTGTGCTTGCTTCGTGTGCAGTGCCCGGTATTTTCCCTTCTGTCATGTTGGAAGCGAAGAATGAGCTTGGTGAGCGTCAAGCCTATCTACCCACACGACGCTGGATAGACGGTTCTTTTAGTGATGACTTGCCGGCTAAGCGTTTGGCTCGTTTATACGATGTGAATCACTATATCGGAAGTTTGATTAATCCGATCGTATTGTTTACTAAAGATGGTTGGGATAACACGAGAATTCCAAGTTGGGTACGCTGGCTAACGCATAAGAGTGCTAGCCGTTTTGCCAAAGCAACTTGTGCCGTGAGTCAGAAATATACTCCAAACTGGACGCGTTTTAATGTCTTGATGAATACCGTTGCCTCGGTGCTAAACCAGGAATACAGCGCCAATATTAATGTCTACCCGGATTTTAGAAAATTCGATTTTCGGCAAATACTTAGCCCGCTGTCTGAAGCCGAGTTACTAGAGCTGGTTCGACAAGGGGAATTGGCAACCTGGTCACAGATGGAGCGAATTCGTATTACCAGCAAAGTAGAGCGAACGCTGGAGCGAATTTTGGAAGAATATGGAGAAAATGACCTGCTACATGCGAAGATGAAGCGGCGTAAGAAACAGGTTCAAAAAACCTAAGTTAGTGCATGTCCAGCTGTAGGGACATTTTATCAATAGGCGTTACTGAAAGTAGTGATTTCATACAACGCTTTGAGTCGTAGCCGCACAAAGCGATCTCCTCATCCGAAAATATCCAGGGTTTGCCAGATTCATACAATTCCAAGCGGGCGTTGAGAGATGCTTGGTACTGCTCCATATAGTGGTGCTTGGCGCTATAGTATTTTAAACTCGATAAAGCATCCCTTTGCGTGATTACTGCTCGTTCGAATAAACCATTAGCCGCATAAACGGCAGCAGCAGTGTCTAGAAAAAGAGGGCGGTCTGAAAGGTCCTCATCATCGATGATATCCTCTATCATTTCTAAAGCACGTTGCGGGTTTCTAAATGAATCATTGGGATATGTTGCCAGCCACCAAGCATAGAAAGCATTGGAGCTGTCAAAAACCTGGTTTTCAATCGATTTCTCAAAATAGTAGCGTGCATTGTCAAGATTACGCTCAGTCCCGTGCCCAACCAGGCTGCTATGCGCTAATACTGCCAATGCCCAATAATACTCCTGGTACTTTTCGCTTTTCAGGATTTTAAAAGCTAATGACTTATCTGGCTCTTCAGTGTCAGCAAGAATTTGGTAGGCTTTTATCAAGGGTATGTAATAGTCATAAGCTTGGTCATAGCGCCCATAATCTGCTTTTTCTGCGATATCGAGATAAAGACGGGATTTTTCCAGATCTCTAGGGACTTGATAGTCGAGGATATAAAGGTTCGCTGCATGCAATGCGGGAATTCGGTAGCCGAGCTTTGCGTCCTGCTCGAAATAATGAAGGGCTTCAGGATAGTTGTGTGCTTCTAGATTTTGTAAGGCTTGTCTAAAGTTCGTTGCACAGGCGCTGAGTTGGATTACTAGAGCTATCACTAGTGAGAGTTTTATTGCACGACTGATCAAATTACCACTAAACACTACCGGCTATCCTTATTTAAATAATCCTTCAGCTATTCTACCACTGGTTTAGAGTATGTACACTTTAATGAAATATAAATAGAGAAAGGCCGAGACGATGTCCGGGCTTTCTCTAACAAGTAAAGTAAACTAACGCCCCATGAGACCCGCCACGGCTGCAACATCATCTTTGCTTTCCAGTAATTGTGCCAAAGCTTCCTCGGCTTTTTCTGGTGTGATGTGCAGACGGGTATAAATACTTTCATCAAGTTTGTCGGCTGGTTTAGGAACAACGCCTGCGTCAGCCAGCATATGTTGAGTGAGCTGCAGTAAACCGGCGTATTCAGCATTTACACCTTCGAAGGCCTGATTCTTTTGGTGTCTCAAGCCAATAATGACTTCTTCTGGCATATTCCAGACAGACATCAGCTGGCTACCAATTTGTTCACGAGTAATGCCCAGTAAGAAGTGCTCAATATAGCCACTGTCTAAATGGGGGTTTGCTTCAATATAGCGACACATCAACGAGAAGTGAGGCGGGAAGACGTGTGCAAGCACCAAATAACCAAAGTTATGCAGCAAGCCCGAAAGATAAGACAAGCCGAAACTGGGGCGATAAGTCGGGTCAATTTTGCTTAGAATTGAGGTCGTACCTAGAGCTAGCCACATGGCTTGCTGCCAATAGGGGGCATAACCTTTTGGCTCATCCTTAGGAACTTTTAGTGTTCTTCCCAGAGCTAAACCCATTGCCAGGTTCATCACCATATCAAAGCCCAATACCCTGATGATCGCGTCGTGAACTGACTTGATCTTTCCGGGTGCATTGTAAAATGAGCTGGAAGCCCAGCTAACTACCTGAGCAGCAAGGCTTGGATCTTTTTCGATGATATCTGCCAGTTCATCAGCGCCTGCATCAGGGTTGGAGCGAAGGCGAATAATTTCTTGTGCACTCTGAGGCAGAGGTGGAAGCTCAAGAGTGTCTTCCAAGCGCTGTTTAATACGTAAGGAGGTAAACTTCTCAATCGCTTGATTGATCTGCTCAAGGTCACTGCCTGGTTGATTTATGTTGTAAGGTATCGATGATAGAGGCACTGCAAAGCTTTCGACTTTAGCTTTTCTAGTTGAGGCTGAAAAGGCCTCTTTACTCAGCTTGATCAGTTTATCTGCTTCATCGGTTTCGATATAGACGGTATCCTGTTCGATGACACGAGCATCGACAATCGCCGGTAAACCGGTGATATCCGGAATAGCCGGAAGCGTTTTGATGCTATGCACGGCGATTAGGCTGTGTACATCCTCATGTGGCAGCGCTTCGAATGAGCGCCCTACCTTACTGTTCAAACTGTCGACATCCAGCATACTGTCGGCTAAAAATATTAGCTGCGAACGCCCTAGTGTGTCTGCCATCAAGATGGTTTTCAGAATCTGGCTATCGGGAATGCCTTCACGGTCAACTAACACTGGCTGGTCCGCTTCAGTCAAATTAATTTCGGCATCATTCTGGTATTGTTCAAAAACTTTATTCACCACCGCGGGTATCATGTCATTTAACTCTTTGTTATCCATAAGCGTTTCCATATCAATAAGCTAAGTGTAGATCAATCCAGCAAAACAGTTCGTCAATTTAGTCGAAGGTAACAAAAATACTAAACTTCGCCATAAACACGCTTTGCGCCGACCCATCGACGAATCAATAGTTCACTGAGCTTGGAGTCCTCAAACACTTGTGCAGCCATGGTTTTGACTTCAGGAAGCCAATTTTGGTCACGTTGAAGGTCTGCAATCCGAAATTCGACCATACCGGTTTGCCGGGTACCCAGAACTTCACCAGGGCCTCTTAACTCCAGATCTTTCTCGGCAATGACAAAGCCATCGTTACTTTCGCGCATTACACTTAAGCGCTCTTTGCCATTGGCGGATAGAGGTGGGTGGTACATTAGCGCACAATAGCTTTTTAAAGCGCCCCTTCCTACGCGGCCGCGCAACTGATGTAGCTGGGCGAGCCCTAAGCGCTCAGGGTTTTCAATAACGATAAGGTTCGCATTGGGAACGTCCACACCGACTTCAATAACAGTCGTAGCAACCAATACATCAATACGCCCTTCTTTGAACTGATCCATGATTAGGCTTTTATCCTGAGCCTTCATTCGCCCATGAACCAAGGCGACAACCAAACCTCCTAGCTGAGCTTGTAACCAGGCCAGGCTTTCCTCTGCAGCCTGACACTGCAGGGCTTCAGATTCTTCTATAAGAGTGCAAACCCAATAGGCCTGACAGCCGGCTTCACAAGATTTTCTAACCCGTTCAACCATTTCGGAGCGTCGACTATCTGGAATGGCAAAGGTTTCTATTTTTTGTCTGCCTGGGGGGAGTTCATCGATTACCGAGGTGTCGAGGTCGGCGTAGGCGCTCATTGCCAATGTCCGGGGTATGGGCGTGGCGGTCATAATGAGCTGATGTGGCACCAAACCGGAGTCTTGCCCTTTGTTTTTTAAGGATAAACGCTGGTGAACACCAAAGCGGTGTTGCTCGTCGATAATCGCCAGGGCCAAGCGTGAAAACTTCACTTCATCTTGAAACAAAGCATGTGTGCCGATGACGACTTGAGCATTACCCGATGCGATTTTTCCCAAGGCGGCTGCTCGGGTCTTGCCCTTTGACTTACCACTTAGCCATGCGATTTCTATCGAGTTGCCATCAGGAAGCTTAAGCTCGGCAAACCACTGACTGAAGTTCAATAGATGTTGCTCGGCAAGAATTTCAGTGGGAGCCATTAAAGCGACTTGAGCACCCGACTCTACAACCTTTAAGGCTGCCAAGGCCGCAACGATGGTCTTACCTGAGCCGACATCGCCTTGTACCAATCGTAGCATGGGGAAGGCTTGGCCTAGGTCATGGTCGACGTCGCTGCACACTTTTTTTTGTGCACCGGTTAGTTCAAAGGGGAGCTGCTCAAGCAGTTGAGTGCCTAGCTGGCTATTATTCTGGCAAGGCAAGGCTTGGTGACTTTGTACGCCTTTGCGGAGTTTTAACAGACTTAAGTGATGCCCGAGTAATTCTTCAACAATAAGGCGTTGCTGACATAAATGCCGCCCTTCTAGCAAAGCGAGTTGGTCGGCTTCGGTTGGTGGAGCATGTAAGTAACTTAGTGCATGTTTAAGTTCCGGTAGCTGGTAGGCTTTTCGAATGCTAGGCGGCAGTAGATCGCGGACATCGCAGCGATCCAGCCAGCCAAGCGCTTGACGACAGATTGCACGGAGTCTTGCTTGTTGAATTCCTTCGGTTAAGGGATAAACCGGAGTTAAAGTTTCGGGTGCGGTATTCTTCTCGTCCCCTGTGATGATATTGTACTCAGGGTGATAGAATTCTATTCCCAGCTTTCCAAGCCTGGCCTCACCATAGCAACGCAGGTAGGTACCTTTTTGAAGTTGCCGGGCTTGAGCTGCGCTGAAGTGATAAAAACGCAGTGTAACGGTGCCGCTGGCGTCTTTTACTTTGACTTCTAGACTACGCCTTCTTCCATGAACGACTCTACTACCGAGCACTTCCACTTCAAACAAGCCTTGCATGCCGGGGCGAAGCGAGGCTGCAGAGTGAATACGAGTTCGGTCTTCGTAACGAAAAGGCAGGTGGAAGAGTAGGTCCTGCATGTTGTGAATATCGAGCTTGGAAAGTGTTTCAGCCAGTTTGGCGCCCACACCTTTTAACTGCGTAAGCTCTATTTCCTCCAGCGCTGCCATGCCGATTTAACCCTTTTGTGTGAGTGCAGGTACTTCCATGCATCTACGAATGTCTTTTAGAGTACTTCGTTTTATACTAGCGACAAATCATATAGAAAAGGCTTGGCGCTATGCAAGGTAAGAAGGTTTTGATAGTCGGTTGCGGTAAAATCGGTGGGCGCGTAGCGAAGAGGCTTTCAAGTGACTTTCAAGTTTTTGGTTTACGCCGAAGACCTCAAATGTCTCAGGATGACATTCATTATCTTGCTGCAGATGTTCGAGAGGCATCGAGTTTAGAAGAGGTGTTTTCACAAGTCCTGACTGATGGTGTTGATTACCTGATTTATTGCCTGACGCCTTCCCAGCGCACCGAACAGGCTTATCGTGATACCTATGTCACGGGTTTAGAAAACACGCTTACGATGCTTCCTAATCCGAAGCGCTTAAAGCGATTGATCTTTGTTTCCAGTAGCAGTGTCTATCACCAGAATGATGATAGTTGGATAGATGAGCAAAGCCCTTGTGAACCAAAACAGTTTTCAGGAAAGCTTATCTTTGAAGCGGAAGGTCTACTTCGACACAGCGGCATACCCAGCACGATTATTCGTTTTAGCGGGATCTATGGTGGTTCTCGTCGCCAGTTAATTAATCAGGTAAAGCAGTCTGCGGAAAGTGGCGCGGCTATTTTAAGTAAAGCCTTACGTCGAAGTAACCGTATTCATGAAGATGATTGCGTGGGTTTTATTGAGCACTTAATTCGCTTGAATGCTCAAGGCTCAGCGTTGGAGCCGCTATATCTTGCTAGTGATAGTGAACCAGTAGATCTTAATGAAGTGATTATCTGGCTAGCAGAGCACTTGGGGCTGACCATCAATACCCAACCTTCCGAGCAGGCAAAACGGCGAAGCGGAAATAAGCAGTGTTCCAATAGGCGAATGTTGGATAGTGCTTATCAACTTCACTATCCGACTTTCCGAGAAGGTTATCAGGCGATGTTAAGACAAACCTAAATAGATGAATTCATCACCATTATGCCATCCATTTCAACCTGAGCATCTTTAGGTAGTGATGCGACGCCAATGGCGGCTCTTGCGGGATAAGGCGCTTCAAAATACTTGGCCATGATTTCATTCACGGTGGCGAAGTGTCCTAGGTCTGTCAGGAAAATATTGAGTTTAACTATGTCTTGAAGTGTACCGCCTGCGGCATTGCATACAGCGGTAAGGTTATCAAATACTCGCGTGATTTGCGTGCTGATATCGCCTTCTACCAGGCTCATCGTACTTGGGTCCAGCGGGATCTGGCCAGATAAAAAAACGGTCTCGCCGACTTTTACTGCCTGGGAATAGGTTCCGATTGCTTCCGGTGCATCTGCTGTTTGAATAATGGACTTGTTACTCATATTTCCTCCTGGAAGCTAATCACTTTATTTTGATATGACTCTGGTAAGCCTTAGAACGGCTTTGATTGAGCGAATTCGGCGCATAACTCGAGCCAGGTGTCGTCGACCCTGAACATGTAGCACAACACTAACAACACTTAGTTTGGCGTTTTGTTCCGTCACGCCGATTCGTTCGATATTACCTTCGGCGTGCGTTATCGCTGCGGCTAGCTCGGCAATAATGCCGCGTTGGCGTTCAAGCTCTACCTTCAATTCAACGGTAAACTCATCGGTAATATCTTTCACCCAGGATAAGTGCATTTGAACCTGATTGTTGCTTAGGTTCATAATTTTTGAGCAGCCCTCGGAATGAATGGTGATGCCAGAGCCTGTGTCAGGTAAGCCTACGATCGGGTCGCCCGGGATCGGGTGGCAGCAATGTGCGAAAGACAGGTTCATTCCTTCTGAGCCCTTGATCATCATGGACACTGTAGAGGTATCTTGAGCTTCGTTTTCAGCCTCATCTTGTATTGCATCAGACATCAATTGACGAGCAATGATGAACGGCATGCGCTGACCTAAACCGATATTGCGCAGGAGTACATCCATGCTCTCGGCTTGGTTATGTTCAAGAACTTTTTGAATCTGTGCTTCAGGAATATCTTTCCAGGAAACATTAATGCCAGAGAGTGACTTATCGAGCAAGCTCTTACCAAGCGCTAGGCTTTCGGCTTCGCGTTGGTCTTTCAAGTAGTGCCTTATGCTGCTCTTGGCTTTACCGGTTGTGACAATATTCAGCCAAGCCCTACTTGGTTTAGCGCTAGGGGCAGTGACTACTTCAACCGTTTGCCCGCTTTGTAGAGGTACGCTCAAGGGGGCAAGTTGTTTGTTTACGCGACAGGCGACACAAGCATGACCAATATCGGTATGGATAGCATAGGCGAAGTCGATTGGGGTTGCCCCCGCAGGTAATTCGAGAATCGCGCCTTTGGGTGTGAATACATAGATCTCGTCGGGGAAGAGGTCGATCTTAACGTGCTCAATAAACTCCATAGAGTCAACGGCTCGTTCACGAAGTTCTTTCAGGCCGCTTAGCCAGCGATCAATACGCGCCTGATTGGCCAAGGCGAGATCTGACTCATCTTTATATTGCCAGTGTGCAGCAATACCGTAGTCAGCCAAATCTTCCATATCCTTAGTACGAATCTGAATCTCGATATTAACGTGCATACCGAAAAGTGTCGTATGGAGAGACTGGTAGCCATTTGCTTTAGGTACGGCGATATAGTCTTTAAAACGAAAGGGCAGCGGCTTGTATAAACTGTGGGCGGCTCCGAGCACGCGATAACAATCGTCTTCAGAGTCAGTAATAATTCGAAAGGCATAAACATCCATAATTTCATGGAAGGATTTATGCTGGTATTTCATTTTTTTATAAATGCTGTTCAGGTGCTTCTCGCGACCGAGTATCTCAGCATTAATACCGCGTTCTTTGAGCTTATCTTCAAGGCAATGTTGAATATCGGCAAGAATTTCATTGTGATTGCCACGTAACTTCTGCACTGCCTGGCCAATATATTTGGCTCGCATCGGGTACATGGCGGCAAAGCCTAAGTCTTCTAGCTCTACCCGAATGCTGTTGATGCCCAGTCGGTTGGCAATTGGCGCGTAGATATCCAGGGTCTCGGTGGCAATGCGTCGACGCTTTTCGGCATGCAAAGGCCCCAGCGTACGCATATTGTGCAGGCGGTCTGCCAGTTTGACTAAAATGACACGAATATCTTTGGCCATCGCCAAGGTCATTTTCTGGAAGTTGTGGGCCTGCGCTTCGGCTTTGGACTTAAACTCTATCTGCGTCAGTTTACTTACGCCATCGACCAGGTCAGCGACAGTATCATTAAACTGCTCGGCTAACTCTTCTTTGGTAACCTCGGTGTCTTCAATGACATCGTGAAGCAGTGCGGCCATTAGTGTTTCGTGATCCATGTGCAAACCAGCAAGGATCTTGGCAACGGCTACCGGATGGATGATGTATGGGTCGCCACTTCGACGGTACTGACCTTCGTGTGCATCTTTAGCACACTCGAAAGCCTGCAAGATCATAGAGACCTTGTTGTCATCCAGATAAGTTCTGACTGCCGCTTCGAGTGATTCTATCAATGCCTGTTCTGCCTGTTCTTTAATAATATGTTTCTAGAAACACGAGTGCCTTAAAATACGAGGGGGATAAGCTCTAAAGCAAAAAAAAGCCGAACGTTTCCATTCAGCTTTATGCGCTCTCACCTATCTTAAGTGAGAACAGATGATTTTCAAGAGTAATTCTCAAGAAAACCACATAATTTATTCATTTTTCAGCAGATTAAGAAGAAATCTCTTCGCGCTTGATCACATCATCATTGATCAAACCTTCTGCAATTTCACGCAAGGCAACAACAGTAGGTTTGTCATTTTCCCACTCTACGAAAGGCTCTTTGCCGCCATTTGCTAGTTGTCTGGCTCTCTTGGTTGAAACCATTACCAATTCAAAACGGTTATCAACGTGATCTAAACAATCTTCAACGGTCACTCTAGCCATTAAATTTTCACCTCTGGAAAAGACGCACTACTCAATAAATAAGGCAGAACTACAGTCCCACCCAAAAACGACCGAACATACTACGAAAAACGCTCTAAGAAGACAATAGCTCGGTCAATATTTCTTCATGCTGCGCGCTTTGACTGGCGGTGTCTAGCCGATTTGATTTAAAAATCGACAATAGATCGCTTAATGCATCGCCAAATTGATCGTTAATAACCAGATAGTCGTACTCATGATAATGGCTACTTTCACTGGTTGCATCGGCCATGCGGCGCTCAATGACTTCTTCACTATCTTGGCCGCGCCCTTGTAAGCGTTCGCGCAAGGCGGCTTTAGATGGAGGTAGGATAAAGATGCTCACGGTATCTGGCATCAGTTCTCTTACTTGCTGCGCACCCTGCCAATCGATTTCAAGAATAACGTCTTGCCCAAGCGCCATACGCTGCTCAAGCCAGGTCTTGGAGGTACCGTAGTAGTTATCGAAAACTTTTGCATGCTCTAGAAAGCCAGATTCAGATATGAGCTGCTCAAACTCGGGGATGCTGACAAAGTGATAATTAACGCCATCGACTTCCCCGGGACGAGCCTGGCGAGTGGTATGAGAAACTGAAACTTCGATACCTGAGTCGGCTTCGAGTAAGGCTGCTACCAGGCTTGTTTTCCCTGCTCCGGAAGGGGCTGAAACGACATATAAACGCCCTTGCCTTGCAACTTCTTTAGACTTTTCACCTGTGCTACCCACTCTTTCTCCTCCAGATTCTAAGCAATGTCTAGGCTGTTATTCATCAGCTAAAACAACTATATTTAATGCGATGTGGAGCATTATGCTAAATTTCAGCTAAAAAGAGTATCTCTTAGTCTCAGTAGATCTTGATAAAGCGCTACAGACGAATTTTATTGAACGGCTAATACTGTTGGTATAAACACCCTGTGAAACAATATTGTCATTATCACCCGATTTCTCCGGCAATCTGGCATTGCCTGTCATGCGAGCGTCATTACGATAAGCTTTGCATGCCCGATGGTGATGAAAGGCAGCAGAAGGCTAAGTGCCCACATTGTAAAAAGCCCATGTCTTTTCTTGAGAAGCGTCACGAGATGCCTCCATTTTGGTCAATGCAACAGCGTTTTTTCGGTCTGCCATTTAAAACAGACGCTTTGTTGCTTTCCTTGTTGTTAGGCCTTAGTGCACTAGCGATGCACTTAAATGCGATATTCGCCCTGCTACTTGCTAGTATCTTGTCTCTAGTGCTTGTGAACTTCTCTGTGCAGGTAGCGCGGAGCTATAGTAAGGCGACTCGCTTATCATCGACGACAGGTTCAAGCTCATTTAATGGGGGGGTGCCAGGAATTGCCTCGGCTTTAGATTTTAAACAGGCTAAGACGAGCCTGATTATTACCGGACTATTAATCGTTTGCTTTGCGCCCCCCATACTTTTACTGAATTATGTTAGTGGCTGGCTTGCCCTAACCTACGCGTTACTTGTTTTATCGATTCTGCCCAGTGTATTGCTTATGCTGCTGTATAGCGATAAACGGCAAGGCGGCCATGGATCTGCTCCACCTAGTTGGATGAGCATTATTAAAAAGATGCACTTATCTTATGTCAGCTTGATTGCATTTTTTGCGATGAGCTGTTTGAGCGTATTGGTGATCGCAGATTTGCTTCACCCTGTATTACCCTCCTTTGCTTTTGCTCCGGTTTGTGTGCTGCTGACGGCATATTTTGTTATAGCCCTGTTTGCGGTTTTGGGTTACGTCTTAAAGCGTTATGAATTCTTTTCATCGGTGAGCAGTGTCAAAGCGCTTGAGAGCGAACAAGACAATACGCCAACTGACAGCTCACAACGAATCAATGCTGACTTAGATATCGCGATCAAAGATGGTGACTTTTCCAAAGCCTTGTCTCTTTTGGAAAACAGTATGAAAGGCAAGGGAAAGCGGTCTGACTTGAGAGTCCATCAGCTGTATACGCTATTGCTAGAGCGCCGAGACCTGGTTCGCCTGGAACAGCATAGTCACTTGTTTTTTGAACTCTTACTGGGTCGGGGGCAGAAGTTGGCAGCTTATGAGTTGTTTGAAATGCTGCGCAATGAGCAAGAGAAGTTCCTGGTGCACGATATTCAACTGAGCCTCGATCTGGCTGAAGCGTTTTATCAAATGAAAGAGTATAAACTGGTGCTTTGGTTAGCACGTGAAGCGCACCAACGATTTGACTCGTGCCCGGAATTGGCGAAGTTATATTTACTAGCCGCTAAGACTATTCTTTCGAAGTCCAAGACACCGGAAAAAGCACGTGCATTCTTGCACTATATTGACGAGAACTTTCCGGATACCGAGTTTAAGGAAGCCGCAAGGCGCTTGCTAGAACACCTTGACTCACATTAACTGAGCCGATCATTGATGGCATTGAGTATTTGCCACTTCTTCCCACACCACTGTGGGGCAAGCAGAATGTCTTGCGAGGCTGTTCCGGTTAGCCGGTGAACGATTACGTTTTTAGGAAGGCGCTCAAGCATTTTGACCACGGTATCGATATACGCTTGCTCAGCGACAGGTTCATACAAACCTTTCTTCCATTCTCGTGCTAGCTGCGTTCCTTTTACAATATGAAGCGGATGGAACTTGATTCCATCTGTTCCCAGTGCCAAGACTTTATCTAAGGACTTCAGGCTATCAAGGGCTGCTTCGCCAGGAAGCCCCACTATTAAATGCGTACATACTTTTATCCCCATATCGCGAGCACGCCGACAAGTATCTTCATATTCCATCCAGCCATGACCACGGTTGACCCGCAGGAGTGACTCATCATTAGCGCTTTGTAGTCCTAATTCCAACCATATTTCATAGCCTTGCTCCTGATAAGCCAAGAGCAGTTCGAGCACCTCATCGGGAACACAGTCAGGGCGAGTCCCTATCGACAAGCCAATGACGTCGTCGACCGCTAAAGCACGATCATAGAAGCGCTTTAGGTTTTCGGCCTCATCATAGGTGTTGGTATAGGCCTGAAAGTAGCCAAGAAATTTCTTGGCTCCGGTACGCTTGGCGATCACCGCTTTGCCGCGTGCTATTTGTGACTCAATTGAGTCTGGCGCTTTGGCGTTGGGGCTGAAGGATGCGTTATTACAAAAGGTGCAGCCACCAATACCTTTGCTACCGTCTCGATTAGGGCAAGTAAAGGAGGCGTTGAGAGAGAGCTTATGGACATGCTCGCCATGGCGCTGTTGCATATACTGGCCAAATGAAAGATAAGGCCTTCCAGCCACAACACTCACAACTTAAACCATTTGACTTGATTGCATATCCATACCCGGCTTGCCAAACCAATAACCGTTGCAATCCTGATCGCTAAGCGCAATTTCACTCGACTGGCCATCAAGCGCATCACGGAAGCGACGAATGATGTCACTCATACCCTCAGCACGAGGGCTTAAGCGCAAGACATCAACATTGAGTTTTTTCATTTCAGGCACCTGTGCAAGCAGGTTATAAACCGACGAAGACTGCGTTTGGATGCCGTTAATATTAAATAGGGCCTGTTGCTCCTGACTCTTTACTTCTAGCCCTTCCGGATAGTGAATGCAGCTAAAGCGACAATCATCCTTGGGTAAGTCCAGGTAACGTGCGGTAAAACACCGCGCGGAGTAAGCGAGAGGAAGATGGCCATAGCTGAAGACTTCGGTTTCAATCTTCTCACGGATACCAAGATCACTTGCCTCGTCGTGAATGGTTTGTAAGCAATGGCCCGAGAGCTCAACCGGCATAACCCAACGTCGAGCACCGTTTCTGACCATAATTGATAAAGTGCGTGCATTGTAGATATTGGTGCTAGGACCACAGACAAAGGGTACTCCTTTGCGCGATAATAATTGCACCGCAGAGATATCGTTCGCTTCAACTTGAACCGGGGCGTTTTCACAAATATTCTTTAAGGTGCTTAATTCAGAATCTGCCATTAATAACGCCAGACTGGAAATTACGACTTCTTTACCTGATTCCGATAGTTCCTTGGCTAGCTCTAGCCATTCAGCAGTTTTTAATTCTCGGCGCTTAGAACACACCGTCTCGCCTAAATAAATAACATCGACAGGGCTGTCGAGCATCTCTTGGTAGAAGTCATACACGCGCTGTTTTGGCCAAAAAAACAGGTTTGGGCCTAGTGATAATTTCATCATATTACTCCCTAAATCTGCGGGGTTTATTGCCAGGCGCGCGTATAAGCGCCCAAAGTGGTTTGCGAGCCTTCAGAGACTTTATCGAGTGGCTTGCTCCATTGGGGTTTCACTTTAAAGTTATCCGGGTCGCGCTGATAGCTGTCTAAAGCTTTGCGCCAAACCGAGACAACCTGTTCAACATAAGCCGGGCTGCGTTGTCGACCCTCAATTTTTACAGCCTTGATGCCGATCTCTGTTAAGTCAGGAATTAAGCCAATTGTGTTCAAGCTTGTTGGTTCTTCGAGTGCATTGTAGAGACGGCCTTCCACTTCAAATCGGCCTTTACACAAGGTTGGGTAACCTGCTTTTTCATCTTCCTGATAACGGTCAATTAGCACATTGTTCAAACGTGACTCCAGGCCGTCTTCTGTTTCTTCCCAGCGAACAAAGCTTGCAGGCGAACAGGCACCGCAAGTATTGGGTGATTGGTCGGTTAGGTATGAAGATAAATAGCAGCGCCCTTCAGCCATAATGCATAAGGAACCAAAGGCAAAGACTTCTAATTCGATAGGCGACTTCTTAGCAACTTGCGCCACCTGCTTGAGTGATAAGACGCGTGGCAGCACAGCGCGGCGAACATTGAAATTGCGCTTGTAGAAACTTAGTGACTCAGCATTTGTGCCAGAGCCCTGAACCGACAAGTGCAGGTTTAGATTGGGGTGCTTTTGGGTGGCGTAATCCAGCACCCCCATATCAGCACAAATTAGCGCATCGGCCTGAATATCGGCGGCTACATCAACGGCTCGTTGCCATTTACTCCAACCTTCGGGCTGGGCATAGGTATTCACCGCGATATATAACTTAACGCCTTTGGATCGCGCATAAGCTAAGGCTTGTGAGACATTTTCTTCTTTGAAGTTTAAGCCTGAGAAGTGACGTGCATTAGTTTCGTCTTTAAATCCTACATAGACGGCACTGGCACCACTATCTACCGCTTTTTTAAAGGCTGGTAAACTGCCAGCCGGACAGACCAAATCCATAAAGAAATACTCGAAATAATACGTCTGACCATTGTGAAGAATCCCCCGGCTAGTCACTATCCCTATTGGTGGGTATTTTATGTACCAACTTGCCGGGATATAGTTTCCTTTAATATCTGTTCGCTAATCTCGTTTTAAGGAGCGAAGCTACAATGCTATTGTCGAGCCCGAGAACTCTGCTTCCAAAATTACCTTTAACTTTGGTCAAACCTGTTCGCCATATGCCTTTTGGCCTGCAAAGTTTAGTGCTAAAAAGAGTGCTGAAAGCGGCCTTTAAGTCAGCCTTGGATCAAGGTGACATGGATTTTCTTAAACAGCGTTGGCTAAAAATCGAGATTAGCGATGCGGATATCAATTGGTACTTTAGTTGTGGCCCTCGAAACGAGATTTTAATGCAGAAAGATGCGCAGACGGATGTTTGTATTCGCGGTAGTTTGCGTAGCTTTATTTTGCTCGCGGCTCAAAAAGAAGACCCGGATACGCTGTTCTTCCAGCGTGACTTGGTGATTGAGGGTGACACTGACCTAGGGCTTGAGATCAAAAACCTGATGGATAGCCTGGATCTCGATGACCTGCCACCAGAGCTGCTATTTGCAGTAAGAAGTGCAGCAGAGTATGTGACGGTATTTAGCTAAATACTCTTACTCCAATAGCGCCCGTCCGCTTAGGAGGTAATCCATTGTTTTGGGTATATAAGCTTCCACCAAGCTTTCCTAACGACTAGAATCCCCCTATCTATCGTTAAAGGCCAGATTTGATGAATCGTAAAAAGAAGCTGAACTCCATCCTCAAGAAAAAACTTAAGAAGGCAAATGCCAAACTGGCGCCTAAGAAGAATGATAAACCTCGCTATATATCCAAAGCAGAACGGGCTGTAATGGAAGAAGAAAACACCTTAACTGAGATCAAAAACGACTAATAGATTGTCGGCTTATAGCCTTTTCTTGGGTGGCCGTGTACCTTCCAAAAAATTAATCTTTTTCATCTTATAAAAAAGTGACAAAAGTCTCACTTCGATCCATATTGTTAGCAGCTAGCATTTTGTACTTAGCCTAAGAGATGTACCGCAGCGATGAATACACCCGCACCACGAGCTTATATTCGCCACCCGTCCAAGGTTGGTATACAGGTTACGCCTTTGAGTACGCGCGAGCAGCTCAATCTGGAGATTAATAATATCAGCCAGGGTGGTCTGTCTTTTGATTCCAATGTTTCATTTTTCAAAGATACTGTGGTGAAGCTGAAAATACCTTCGGTTAAGCCGGTATTTAAGGTCAATGCAATTATTCGTTGGTGCCGAGAGCAAAGTGACAAGCAAGGCAGCCCATACGAGCTGGGCGTAGAGTTTCTCGACAATGATGACGCCTTTAAAGTTCGTATGATCGAACAGGTATGTCATATTGCCGAGTATCGAAAAGACTTGCAGGAACAGTTGGGTAAGCGAGTGACCTGGAATCAGGCCTCTCAGGAATGGATTAGCAAGAATGGGGGCAGCTTTCCGCGCTAGTCCGCGGTGAGTCACATTCAGGCAGGGCGAGTATTGTGAAGCAAACCTGTCATCGAATATGATCAAAAACGTATAACAGAAAGCAAAAAGCCGCAATACACAATGAACAATGTATTACGGCTTACTCAACTAACTAGCGTACTTTTTGGAACCTTCTGACCAGCTCAGGTGCCTTCGACTTCGACTTCCATCTCTACGTCTTTGAATAATAGTCCGAATGTATCCCAGACCTCTTCGACGGATTTCTCAATTTCATGCACTGCATGCTCTGAGGACGCGACAAGCTGTTCCTCTTTTTCTTTCAGTCCTGAACGATAATCTAGCAGTTTTTGATATTTATTTTGTGCGATTGATCGTAGCTCGTCAGGCAAGTCCTTTACCCTGTGCTCCATGCGGTCGATTTTGTAATCCCATTCTTCTAATTTCTTTGCAAATTTCTCAATTTGCTCATGATGTGAAGACATTTTCACTACTCCTACTATGCTACAAGTCAACGCCAGAATAGCGCGCTACAAAAAAAAGCTCATTGATGTAGGTCAACGGCCGATTTATATTCATATAAGCTTAGAATTCCAATATGAAGGTGACATGACAGCATGGCCGTATTTTTTGTACACGATGTAGGGAAAGGGCTCGTTACACCACTAGACCGAAAGTTTAGGGTTCGTGATATTCCTCCAGCGGATGAACTGACTGAAATACAGAAAGTTCATTCTAAAGCTGAAACCGACCCCGAAGACTTTAAAGATCATCGCCAAAAGTCAAAGCAGAAACCCGCGGAGCCGAGTGCAAGCCAGCAGAAAGCGATTTCTGCCTACCAAGAAGTTAAGCCCGCCCGGAGCCCTTTAGGGAGAGTGAAGAATATTATGAGCTCGCCGGTACTGAGTATCAGCAAAGATAAGACGCTCGAAGATGCCTGGCGTATTATGCAGAAGTATGAAATACATCACCTGGTCATTCTTGATGAGGAACAGAAATATTGCGGAATGCTATCTGATAAAAAGATCGTCCCTTTTCTAATGAGCCCACAGGGTGGTAAGCTCGAGGAAACGCAGAAAAGCTCGCTAAACGCCTTCTGTCACGAATCGTTGTTATCAACCCACCCAGAAACTCAGGTAGAAGACTTAGCACCAGCTTTGTTGGAGTATGGCTTGGACGCGATAGCGGTATTCGAGAATCAACAGATTGTCGGGATCGTTACCCACCCCGATATATTGAAGACGATACTACTGAAGGAGTCGCTAGAAGCAGATGCTTAATCTGGTCGAGCTTGTTGGGGGCTAAAAAGTAAAATGATTAGACCTAAGAGGCCAACTGCCGTGATCGATAAGCCGGCTTCTAATACGACACCTGCAAAACGGTGGTCTAAGCGGTAGAGACCACTCGAAAAACCATAACTCAAATCCAGTAACCCCAGGAACAGTGCCGCACCGGCGCAGGCTGCTGCGAGTACTCGGCCCTTTTGCATCCATTGGTTGCACCACAAAGGCAGGGCAGAAACTAGCATACCAAAGGCCAGAATTAAATCAGGCAGCACAAAGCTTCTTTCCCACAAGTAATAGCCTTCAAAATGTGGCATCAGTGCTCTTAGCTCTTCGATAGAAAAGAGCGAGCCGTTAAAGAACTGCCACCAGAAATGTATGATTCCCAGTGCTGCACCGATATAAATCATCGCCAAAAGGCGCTGAAACTTAAGTTTCTTAATCATCTTTTTTCAAGGGGGTCAGACTCGATTGAAAGCTATGTAGCCAATAGACCAATACATGCTACCTCTGGACGATGCTAAAGGCTATAGTGCTAAAATTAGCTACTTTAAATTCGGAGATGACACTTATGCGCCTATTAGTCTTGCTTAGCATGATCACCTTGCTTTCGGCCTGCAGTACACCGCTTAAACCAATCAATAATGGCCATGGCACGACAGAAGGAATAATGGGAGAAACGATTCAGGAAGTTTCAGCTTATGGTTTGATTACCCAAGTTGCTGCAGAGGAGGGCTTAGTGAATATCAAACATGGGCCGATTCCCGAACTCAATTGGGCCCCTATGTTGATGACTTTCAGAGTTAGTGAGTCTTTGTCACTTGAGCCATTCAAGGCGGGTGATAAGGTTAGCTTTATACTGGAGCTGGATGAAAAGGGTTTGCATCGGCTGAAATATGTGGAAATCAGAAAGTAAGTGAGATCTCGCTTCAGCGTCAACTATCGCACTAAAACTAAACAAAGCCATGTTTTGCTCTCTATAAGTGAGCCTAACTTATTCACTTATAGGTATATAGATTTCAGTGATTACGAATATAAGTAATTGTTATTTAATGTGAAGTCTAAAAACGGCCCGAGCTATGCTCTCTCAGATTATGTAAATTTTTAAACCTAATCTAAGAGAGATTAATTATGGCCTATATCGAACCGAGTGAATTCGCCACCAAAATGGTTGATTCAGGTGAACAGAAAATTTTCATGTCCACCAAAGATACGTTAGTACGTGCATTCATGGCGGGTGCAATTCTAGGGCTCGCCGCATTCTTTGCTATTACTGTTATTGTGAAAACAGGCAGTTTATTAGTTGGCTCACTTTTATTCCCTGTCGGCTTTATCATGCTCTATTTGATGAAGTTCGATTTGTTAACCGGTGTGTTCACGCTAGTGCCGCTATCAATACTTGATAAACGTAATGGCTGTACCGTGCCGCAAATGTTGAGAAACTGGGGCTTGGTTTTCCTTGGTAACTTTGGTGGCGCACTGACCACAGCTTTCTTTGCTTCGTTTATTCTAACTTATGGTTACAACACTGACGGCGGTGCCTTAGCAGCTAAAGTGAGCACCATTGGTGAGTCAAGAACACTGGGTTATCAAGCGCATGGTGCTGATGGCTGGTTCACGATATTTATTCGTGGCATGCTGTGTAACTGGATGGTATCGATGGGTGTTGTCGGTGCAATGATTTCAACCTCTGCAACGAGTAAGATCATTGCAATGTGGATGCCGGTAATGCTCTTCTTCTTTATGGGCTTTGAACACTCTATTGTAAACATGTTCCTATTCCCATTCTCTATGATCATGGGCGGTGACTTT
>NZ_LWGJ01000871.1:0-16914 GCF_001635845.1 Oleiphilus sp. HI0132
GGTATTGGCGATGCTTGTGACGCCCCCTTAGTATCTGACGATGATTATGATAACGACGGCATACTGAATGATGTTGATAATTGTCCGTTAATTCCAAACACTAACCAGCTTGATAGTGATAATGATGGCATTGGTGATGTATGCGATACACCGGCCCTAGTTGATTACGACAGGGATGGTATTCCAGATGAAAGCGATAACTGCCCTTTGATTCCGAATAGTGATCAGGCTGACCGTGACAATAATGGTATAGGTGATGCTTGTGATGTTCCGCTTATCTCAGACGATGATTATGACGATGACGGCGTGCTTGACGGAGTCGATAACTGCCCATTAACACCTAACCCGGATCAAAGTGATAGTGATAGCGACGGGATAGGTGATGCCTGTGATGCGCCTTCCGTTATCGAAAATGACTTCGATAACGATGGAATACTTGACGAAAATGACAATTGTCCACTAATACCCAATGCAGATCAGAGTGATCGTGACGCTAATGGTATTGGCGATGCATGTGATGTCCCCGAGATTATTTCACCACCGCCACCGGAGTTAGTTGGTATTAGCTTAAGCGGTGTTGTTAATGGTGAGGGAAGCCCCGTTGGAGGCGCGGAAGTAGCAATCTATAATAGTCAAAAACAATATCTGAGTTCTGTGGCTACATCGTCGGACGGTGCGTACTTATTTGAAAATATGAGTGCTGGCGATTATTTCATTGGTGTTACTCCGCCATCAGAAAGTGGCCTCAGCAACCCTACCCTGCAGGAAATAAGTATTGCTGGTCGCGACGTCGTTCACTTGATTACATTGATAGGTGACGCACTGACCTTATCTGGTTACCTAAAAGATAGTCAGGGGCGCGTGATCGATAAGGTTCAAGTAAGCTTGCATCAGCAGAGCACTGGTAACCAGGTGGGCAATAAAGTACTCACTGATACGCAGGGCCATTTTGAGTTTGCAGTATCGCCGGGCAACTATAAGTTAAGACCTTTGGTAGATGTGTTTAACTCAGCTAGCGTTTCGGCAGTTCCTGCTTATCCAGTACCCGATTACGCGGCAATTTTTCATGAGCCGCAGAATATTCAGGTTAGCGCGAATACTTCTCTCGATATTACGCTGCCCCTAGCTTTGCTTTCCGGTAAGACTGTAGATACCTTCGGCAACGTAGTGCCTGGCGTTGCGCTATCAATTCAACATCAATTCTCTACGACGACTCAGGACTACTATCTTGAAAACTATGCGACAGACTCCTTAAGCAATGCGATATCTGACGATAATGGCGACTTTGAATTCGCGATTTTCACTGATCAGCCAGTCGACATTATGCTTACGCCTCCGGGAGCACGTAACGACCTAGCTGTGACAACTATCCAGGATTTCAGTATCAGTGAAGATACACGTCAAAACTTCACTTTAGTCGAAGGTGTATCCCTTTCAGGTGTCTTGCAGGATACGCAGGGTCGACCTATAGACAATACAAAACTCAGCTTGCACCTCCAGGAAAATGACGCCCAAGTTGGCGGCGCTGTTTATACAGACGAAAATGGTACTTATCAATTTCAGGTAGAGGCAGGCACGTACAAAATTAAGCCTCATTTAAACCCCTTTGGTCGCGGCGAAGATTCAAGACCCACCTATCCCTTACCTGATTTTGCAACGGTGTTGTTTGCTGAAGAAAATATTGTTGTTGAGTCTGCTACGGTTCAAGATGTGATCTTGCCAATGGCTGTTTTGAGTGGAACCATTAGCGACAAAAACGGCTCACCAGTTGCCGCTACGCGCGTGACAATTAGCCATATCGCGTATCAGCAAAACGGAAACAGTGACACCGGTTTTTATTTGGAAAGTCAGGGCAAGTCGCCTGCGACCCATGCTTTGAGTGACGCTAACGGTGAGTTTGCATTAGCGCTGTTTACTAATCAAAGTACTGATATTAATTTTGTGCCGCCGCTAGGCAATCAGCTTGTTAGTAGCACCCTAATTAGTGATTATGTCATTACGCAGGATACAGCTGATTCTTTCGTTTTAGCGCAGCCTTTCACTTTATCTGGCTACCTGTTAGATGAGCAGGGCAACCCGATAGACCATACAATGATTACCGCACATAATCAGAGTAATCGTCAACTTGCTGACACACCCGTTCTCACCGACAGCGAAGGTTATTTCGAGTTTAAAGTTTCCTCTGGAAACTATCAGTTAAGGCCTTACTTACAGACCGAGAATCAAGTTGATGACGAGGGTGTTGTTACGGCTTACCCTGTACCCGATTATGCTGCAGTTTATTACGCTGCCAGAAATATTAGTGTTTTCGCTAATACCTCAGTTGATGTAACGATTCCAATGTCAGTATTAAGTGGAAAAGCACTCGATGCCAACGGCGTCGCTGTTCCGGGTGTTAAATTGCGAGTAGATCATGCATATACGCGTGATTCGATCAGCTACTACATGGAAAATACTGGTGATGGCATCAACAGTAATGCGATCAGTGACAGTAATGGTGAGTTTGCATTCGGCTTATTTACAAATCAAGAAACTGGCATATCAGTTAATCCTCCAGAAAGTTCAGGGTTCGCTATCACCAATGTTAGCCATACTATTACCCAGGAAACCAGTGAAGATATCTGGCTAATTCATAGTGATTTTGCAGTACCAACAATTATTGCTGGTCCTTATGTTAAGCATATCACCGACTCAAGCGCTGTTATCGAATGGACAAGTGATAAACCTGGCTCAAGCATTGTAGATTTATCAAACGGCTTACGTTATCAATCAGACACACTAAGCACTGAGCATAGCGTCGTCGTGACAGGGTTGGACCCCGAGACTCTCTATCAGGCAGATGTCCATTCATTAGATAAAGATGACCGCGCTTCTGAAACACTAAGTACCAGTTTTACAACGCTTGCTGTACCGGATTATCGGGCACCCTTGATACTAGAAGGCCCTTATGCATCAAATATAACGCATGAGCAATTTACCTTATCTTTGTGTGCAGATGAGCCGGTTAGAGGCTCGATATATGTTGATGATCAACACTTCACTCTTTCGGATTTAGCGATTTGCCATCAAATTCTTATCGAAAGTTTGAGTCCGAATACTGCGTACACAGTTATTGCTGAAGTAAGTGATGAGCAAGCTAACGGCCCTACAACAAGTCAGGCAATGACTGTCACCACCCTGCCCGCCCCCGACATCAGCGCTCCGAACATCTTACTGATGCCAATGGTTATTGATATTTCCGATACCAGTGCGACAGTTATCTGGACGACGGATGAAGCATCAACAAGTGG
The DNA here is from genome assembly GCF_001635845.1 of Oleiphilus sp. HI0132. Classification (NCBI taxonomy): domain Bacteria; kingdom Pseudomonadati; phylum Pseudomonadota; class Gammaproteobacteria; order Oceanospirillales; family Oleiphilaceae; genus Oleiphilus; species Oleiphilus sp. HI0132. The sequence goes on from NZ_LWGJ01000871.1 coordinate 3,291, forward strand.
TGTATCTTATAACGATGGCAGCCAATACCATGTGGTAAGTGATCAACGTTTTGTCTTAGAGCACTCAATGCCTTTGGCAGATCTTTTACCTGAAACAGAATATACCTTAACGGTATCTTCCACAGACAGGCATGGAAACGGCCCGACTATCAGTACGCCGATAACCTTTACAACCCTGGCCTCACCAGACACCATGGCACCCATTATTATCGGCAGCCCATTAATACAGAATATTACACATCAAAGCGTCGTCATTCGCTGGAAAACTAGTGAGCCTGCAACGACTCGTCTAGTAATCGGTACTTCGATAGATGAGCTTGAGCAAATTGAAAGTAAAAACGGTTTAAGGGCTTCGCATACTTTGCCAGTGACCGGCTTACAGCCTGATACATTTTATTACTTCCAAGTTCAGACCGCTGATGCGCAAGGTAATCTTGCAATGAGTGAGGTTATGTCCTTCCGCAGTAAAGTTAGAGGCCATCAAGGCGATCCTCACTTTATGTCGGAAGTGGAGGTTCTCGAACTTAGCGGTGCCACGCTTAGTGTCTACTGGGAAACCGATGTAAACGCTGATGCGCGATTGGTATGTACAAGCGCCGCCGCGACGCTTGAAGTGCACGTATCTAAACCAACTAAGAAACACACGCTTACTTTGACCACTTTAGTGGAAGGTAATAGCTATACTTGTACCGCATATTCCACTGATCATCACGGATATACAGCAAGCAAGCAAATTAATACGCTTATCGAAGTTGCCTCTAGTAAGCTAAGAAGTATTTCAACAAGTTCAGACAACACTGCGCCAATTCTGACCGCAACACCGGTTCTTGAAAGTTTCGGTGAGCTTGCAAGCTTAAGCTTAGTAAGTGATGAATTGTCGGTTGTATTTGTAGAATATAGACCTGAAGGTTCTGCTGATTGGCAAGCAGCGGGCTCACAATCCGAGAAGCTGTCGCACTTTATTCTGCTTCAAGAGCTAATCCCCAATAGCAGCTATGAGCTACGATATGTGTTGGCTGACATTGTGGGCAACCAAACATCTTTCCAAACAATTTCTTTTAACTCCGGTAGCTTGATCGATCTACCCTTGCCTGCTTTCAGCTCGCAGCCGGACGTAAGCTTTATTTCAACAAACACCGCGCTTGTTGAATGGGCCAATACCGATCAAGCAATTGGCCAGGTAAGCTTTGGTACGGCGATCGATGACTTATCTTACAAAGAAGCCAATATAGATAGTGCGCTGAGTCACCAAGTGAATCTTGTGAACCTTGATCCTGCGACTCATTATTATGTTCGTGTAGACGCTTATAATTTACTTGGCGAAATGGTTAGCAGTGACACCCTTAGTTTTGTTACGTCTGCTACAAGCGATAATGCAGACAGTGATAATGACGGCTTGCCGGATGTATGGGAGATCCAGTTCGGCTTGGACCCACAAGATGCCAGCGATGCATTTATTGACCAAGACAACGATGGTTTGAGCAACCGAGAGGAATTCGCTGCGCAAACTGACCCTAATAGCGCTGATAGCGATGTGGATGGTATTCCAGATGGTTGGGAGTTTGATCACAACCTCAACCCAAATGATGCAGCAGATGCTAGCCTTGATACTAACAATGACGGCATAACGAATTTGGATGAATTCCTTAGTGCGGCAGATACTGAGGCGCCGGTGATTGATTTGGTTTCTGAAATTACGTTGGCGTCTAATGGGCCATTAACTGCAGTGCCAATGAGTAATATTAGTGCAAGCGATAATGTTGATGGAAGTGTCGCGCTTATTAATTTAGATGAGACCCACCTACCACCGGGGCATCACATAGTTAACTGGCTCGCAGAAGACTCGGCCGGTAATAGAACAATTGCCAGCCAGTCTATACAGATAATACCGCAACTTTTGTTAAGCAAAGCTCAGGTCACAAGTGAAAACAATCGTGTTTCAGTTAACTTGAGCTTATCTGGGGAGGCACCAGTTTACCCTGTGCTTGTTCCTTACAGTCTTGGTGGTACAGCTAACGAAAATGATTACGACTTACTTACTAGCTCAAATGTCACCGAGCAGTCCACTAAGGTCAGCGGTGTCGTCATTTTTGACGAAGGCATGACTGCCGAGCTAGTACTAGAAGTCTTAGATGACCAAATTGTTGAAAGTGATGAGCAGCTTATCGTTACATTTAATGATCCGGTCAATGCGGTGATAGGTGCGAACGAGCAGCATCAGATCACGATTACAGAATCGAATATTGCCCCTAGATTAAACGTGACCGCAGAGCAAAATGGTTTGGCGCTTACAACGCTCAGTTCAGGTGAAGGCTTGGTGACTATTCATGCGCTTGTTGATGATTTAAATTCGGCTGACTCACACTCATTTGACTGGAGTAAAACCGACAACCAGCTAGTAGACCTTGACGGCGACTCAAGAACGCTTACCTTTGATCCGGTCAATTTAAGTACAGGCGTATATATCGCCGAAGTGAGTGTTACAGACAACGGTACGCCAAGTAAAGCTTCAAATGCACGTATAAATCTTAGAGTGATTGATACCTATCTTACATTGTCGGCAAATGACGATTCTGATGGTGATGGAGTCAATGATTTCGTCGAGGGGCGACTAGATTCCGACTATGATGGTATCGCTGACTACCTTGATTTTATTGACGGTTCAGCTTTGTTGCAGCACCGAGTAGGCAGTGACGATGAATATCGCTACCTAATGCAGGTTGAATATGGAGCGTCTCTATCCTTAGGCACAGCCGCTATGACGGACCCTAATGGCGGCGCATTACTCAGTGCGTTAAATCTGGGGGATATGGGATTAGAAACTGATGCTGAATTCGACTATGCCAGCGGCCTATTTGATTTCGAAATTCATAATGTGTTGCCAGTTGGAAGTAGTATTCAACTCGTTATTCCGCTTATAGAACCGATTCCTGAAGAAGCAGTGTATCGTAAATTAGATCCAATATACGGCTGGCAGAACTTTGAACTTGATAGCAATAACCAACTATATTCAAGTGCAGGAGAGCCAGGCATTTGCCCTTCTCCTGGAAGTACTGCTTATCAACCAGGCTTAACGCAAGGCCACAACTGTCTAATGATGCTAATAGAAGATGGCGGTGCCAACGATGCAGATGGCCAGGCTAATGGTACTGTGCTTGATCCAGGGGGCGTTGCCAGCTTAGTTTCTGAACCAGTAACTGAACCCACTACGAGCAAGGGTGGCAGTGGTGGCGGTTCAGTCTTCTGGATGCTGTGGCTTGTAGCGTTGCTTGGTTTAAAGCGAATTACACTAAGAGAGCGCCTTTAATTGAGTTTTATATCTTACGTACCAGAAAACCTGGTGCGTAAGATAAACGGGTATTTAATTCCCTCTATGACCCGCAGTGACGCTGTTTAGTGGGTTACGTAATCCTTAAATGTCGCTGGCTCGGCCAGAGATAGCGCTGAGCATTTCTTCTGCCTCGTCATAAGACATGTACTTTGCAACGGCGTAGGTTGAGTTAGCTTCTTTAAAAGCACCCTGAATAATTTCAGAAAAATCTGAGCGTTTTATTTGAGGTATCGTGTTCTCGATATTTAGCGTAGAAATCAAATTTTTGACTTCACTAATAAACGCTTCAGCTAGCACTGTATCATTATCATTTCTGCTGCCGAGACCCAGGCATTGTGCAAGTTCAGCCAAGCGTGTCGTGCTCGCAGCTTTAGTGAATTCAAGCACATAAGGCAGAACTTTTGCATTGGATTCGCCATGGGGTAGTTTGTACTTAGCACCTAATTGGTGGGCAAAAGCATGCACATACCCTAATCCGGCGATATTTATCGTTAAGCCTCCGTAGTACGAAGCCAGCGCCATCTTCTCTCGTGCTTTAGCATTGTTGCCACGTTTGTATACCTTCGGTAGGTTTTCAAAAATCATTTGAATACCTGAACGAGAATAATAGTCAGACTCTTCGTTTGCCATGCCGCTTAAATAAGATTCGACAAGGTGGGTTAAGGCATCCATCCCGGTTGCTGCAGTAATAGCAGGAGGAAGGCCCTTCATTAAATCAGGGTCTAGTGCCGCTACTAAAGGAACTATTTTTGTATCAATAACAAGTTCTTTTTTGTGGGTAATGCTGTCAGAAATAACGGCACCAATGGTTGCCTCAGAGCCAGTACCCGCAGTGGTGGGAATTGCAAAGAAAGGCGCAGAAGGTTTCTTGCCCTTTAAAATGCCAACCAGATCTCGAGGGCTCACTTCGTTACTTGCAGCTAAAGCAATAACTTTAGCAGCATCAATTGAAGAGCCACCACCAATAGCCATTACAGAATCACAGTTTTGCTGTCGATACTTACGGAGGCCACTTTCAACTACTGTGAAGGTAGGGTCAGGCTCTACTTCGGTAAATAGTGAATACTTCATCCCAGAAAGATTTAACTGTTCAAGTACTGGGTCGAGAAGGCCCGTATCGTAAAGTGCCTGGTCAGTAACAATCAAAAGTTTATTGAGGCCAAACTGAGAAACCGATTCACAAAGGTTGATTGATGCACCTTTGCTCATAAAGATCGTCGGTTTTGGAATGTTAAGTAAATAGGTAACGGCCTTAAGACCCGTTACATATCCCTTGCCTACTAATTGATTCTTGAAACGGGAGAGCTTCAATGTGTTGACAATTTTGGATTCCAATTCGTCGATTACCTTTGGCACTTTTATCGTCATACTTGCGCTCCTTAAGGTTATTTTTGTTTTTGAAGCTTGCCGTAATTACGCGCTTATTACTAAAACTTTATTTGACTAGCTCGCTAATGTTAATTTTTACTTGTTGCTCGGAACCTAACTCAACCAGTTCAGCTCGGCCTTCAAAATCGCCACTTGCTGCGCTAACTTGACCCGACTTGGAAACACGCGCAGTAACATTTACGAGCTTAGCATCGGAAAGCTTAGCTGCAGGACTCATTGCGTCAGCGTCACTCAAGTTAATTGTTAGAGGAAGCTCAGAAACAGTATGTCTACTTGCAGCAAGAGGCGGGCTAGCTTGATTCGCGTTTTCAGCGTTTTTTACAAATACAAACACGGTATCACCGGGTTTAACTGAGCCGAGAAGTGTTTCATCAAGCGATACGAATACATCAATTAACGAACCGCTGCTGTCGCTGGAAAAATCTGACAGTTCGATACCTGCACGGCGCTGCGCTTCATTAATGCCTTGTTTCATCTGGCCGGCGGCCGGATGTTCAGGATAAGCCTCTAAAACTTTAGACCAGTACTCAATAGCTAGTGAGAAGTCCTCAGACGTAAACGCATTGATTGCTAATAAACTTAAGGTATTTGGTTCGTTTGGGTTTAGTTCTAATGCCTTGTCAATCGTACCTTTAAGCGCGTCGGTGAAAATGCCCTTGGATGCGTAATATTGAGCCTGAGCTGTAATTCCGTAGGTTGCAGCAAGATCTTGATAGTTTATCTCGGGAGCCTCTTTTAACAAGCGAGTAACTTGTTCGAATGCGTCGACAGCAAGAGAATAGCGCTCGGTGTTCATTGCGGTGCGTGCTAGCAGGCCCCAGCCTTGAATGTTATTTGGGTTATCTTTTAGCTTGGCGTGTAATTGTTCGAGTAAGGCAGAGATGTCACCGTTTCGTGCTTGCTCAGTGGCACTAGCGAGCTCTGCATTACTTTCACTTCCTTCAAGATAGGCAACAACATCGTTGTAAGCGCCATAGTGGTTATAAAGAGCGGCGCTTAGTGCGACAACAACGGATACGCTGCCAAGTATAATTCCAATTGATGAGAATTTACTTAGCGAACTAGAGGTGGAATCAGAGTGGCTTTGATCGATACGATCGGCATCTTCGAGCAGCGTGTTATCAAGTTCTTCCTTAAGTTGAGCATATTGCTCGTCACCGATCACACCGCTATTTTTATCTAACTGTAATTCATTTAAGCGTTCTTTATATATTAATACATTTTGGGCAGTACGTTCTTTATTCTCGTTGGCCTGAATCTTATTCTGCTTGATTGTTTGTCGCTGGATAGATGCGAAGCGAAAGCTTGGTACGATAACAAACAAGCTTGCAAGGCATAGTAAAAGTAAAGCGGGTAACCAAAAGTCGTACATTAAGATTTATCCTGATCGTTGTCGGCATCAAACTCACGAAGCAATGCCTGAACTTTGTTGTTTGTACTGTCGGCCCTAGAATCAGATACCGAATCATTGCTCGTTGATGTGCCAGGTTTATCTTGATTGGTGTTTCGCTTATTACGAACAGCGTAAGCGATAACGCCCATGCCAAAAATGATAAAAATCCAAGGTCCATACCAGAGCATTAAGGTTTCACTACTAACTTTTGGCTTATAGGTGACGAAATCTCCAAAGCGATCAATCATAAATTGAACAACTTCTTCAGGACTACTCCCTTCTTCAAGTAAACGGTGAACCTCTTTGCGCATGTCGGCAGCAATTGGGGCGTTAGAGTCAGCGATATCTTGATTTTGACATTTTGGGCAACGGAGCTCCTTAGTCAACTCAAGGTAATTCATGCGCCTTTCTTCATCAGAAAACTGATAAACGTCTATATTTGCGCTAATAGGAAGCGAAAAGAAAGTTGTAAGGGAAAACAGCAAAATTAATCTGCTTGTGAGCTCGTTCATAGCACCACCTTTCCTTCGAGTTTGTCGATCAAAGGCTTAAGCGTCGAGTGCCAGACTTTGTCATCAACGACACCAACATGGCGATGCCTGACATATCCGTGCTGATCGATAATGTATGTCTCTGGAGCACCGTAAACACCTAGATCAAATCCAAGCTTTCCCTCAGGGTCGTAAATGTTGAATGTATAAGGGTTGCCTAGTTTTGCAAGCCAAACCTGAGCAGCATCACGCTCATCCTTGTAATTTAATCCAGCGATTTTGACGCCCTGCTCTGACAGAGTGTTTAGATAGGGGTGCTCAACTCGACACGATGGGCACCAGGTTGCCCAGACATTTAAGAGCATTACCTCACCGCTGAATACTGAGTTATTGAGCTGCTTATTTTGGTCTGACAAAGAACTCAGCTGAAACTTCGGTACTGGGTCGTTTAGCCGTGCCGTTTCTAGTTTGGTAGGATCCTTACCGATAGCGGTATATAGTATGAGCCCAAGAGCAATAGTAAGAACGAGAGGTGTGAAAAGGACGATTCTTTTGTTCATACCAGGCCTCCATTTTTATTGTCTACGAGTTTTGACTTTAAGCGATAACGACGATCACTTATCGCAAACAATCCACCTAGCGCCATAAAAATAGTGCCAAGCCAAATCCATCTAACGAAGGGTTTTATTTGAATACGAACTGCCCAGGCACCGTCAGTGAGTGGCTCGCCTAAAGCAATATAGAGATCACGGAATAGCCCGGCATCAATGCCTGCTTCCGTCATAGGGCTGTTCTTAGAGAAGTAAACTCGCTTCTCGGGGTGTAATGTGGCGACTTCGTTCCCTGATGCAACCGAGGTAACACGTACCGTGGCACGATCAGCCTGATAGTTAGCGCCAGTATAGGGATCTAAGCTTTCAAATACGAAGTTGTAACCAGACACACTCACTTGCTCGCCAGGCGCCATACGAATATCTCTTTCTTCAGATTCAACCGACACTAGCGTTACGCCTAGAATACTAAAGGCAAACCCCAAGTGGCCAAGCGTCATTCCAACATAGGAACGGCTGAGTCGTCTCAGGCCGCGAATGCGTCCGGCTTTGTTCTCTGATTTCTGATATACGTCTTTTAAGGTAAAGCCGGTAATCCAAAGCGCTAGAAATGACCCAAAAAACGCACCGACATGAAATTCTTCAAAAAGAATAAATGGCAAGGCGAAAGCGATCAATACCGCCGACAAGGCAACCCAGCGTAGTTGCTTAATCAAAAGTGAAAGCTCAGTGTTTTTCCAACGCCCGACAACACCAAAACCCATCACGATCGCTAAAATGGACATCAGCGGTGCAAAAACGGCGTTAAAGTAAGGAGGCCCAATTGATAGTTTGCCTGCGCCGATAAAATCTAATACTAATGGATAGAGTGTACCCATCATAACTGTGACCCATGCAACGACCAGTAATAGATTGTTTACCAGCAAAAAGGTTTCCCTAGATAGCATGCTAAATTGAGCTTTGCTGCGAACCTCGGGAACCTTGAGCGCATAAAGTGTTAGAGAGCAAACCATTGTGATGCCGAGCAAGCCAAGAACGAATTGACCGCGAGCAGGGTCCGATGCAAACGCATGAACAGATGTTAGCACCCCAGAGCGAACAAGAAAGGTCCCGAGTAAACTGAGCGAAAATGCAAAGATCGCGAGTAATACAGTCCAGCTCTTAAATACTCCGCGTTTTTCGGTTACAGCCAGGGAGTGTATTAAAGCGGTACCCACGAGCCATGGCATAAAGGAAGCGTTTTCTACTGGGTCCCAGAACCACCAGCCACCCCAGCCAAGTTCATAATATGCCCACCAGCTACCCAGGGAAATACCTAAGGTGAGGAACGCCCAGGCTACTGTAGTCCAGGGGCGTGACCATCTAGCCCAAGCTGAATCTAGTTGACCGCTCATCAATGCGGCAATCGCAAAGGCAAACACAACCGAAAAACCGACATAGCCCATATAGAGCATTGGCGGATGAACGATCAGTCCAAAGTCTTGAAGTAGAGGGTTTAGATCAGCGCCCTCTGCTGGAAACTCCGGTAAGTAACGGTCGAAAGGGTTTGACGTCAAAATAATGAAGGATAAAAAACCGATACTTATCATCCCCATTACCGATAACACTCTTGCGAGAATATCTGAAGGCAGTTGCTTGGAAAATAACACAACAGCCGCAATCCAGCCGGAAAGAATCAATGCCCAAAGTAATAAAGACCCTTCATGACCACCCCAAATTGCACTTATCTTATATTGCAGTGGTAACAGTGTATTGGAGTGGTTGGCTACGTACTGAACACTAAAGTTATCTTGGACAAACGCAATACCCAGGCAAGTGAAGCTGAGTACCATAAAAACGAACTGCCCCCAGGCTATTGGACGGGCTAGATAGACGCACAATGCATTATTGCGAGCAGCTCCCCATAGTGGAACGACAGCCAATAAAACGCTTAGTGAAAAAGCGATGACTAGTGCAAGATGCCCTATTTCTGGTGTAAACATCTACGGCTGTCCTTCTTCGACGGGTTTAGTATGAATGCCTTTTGGCGCGGTGCCACCAGACTTTTCTAAAGCGTCAGCAACTTCGGGCGGCATATAGTTCTCATCGTGCTTGGCTAGAACTTCATCGGCTATAAGAACATTGTTCTCATCGAGCCGGCCAAGCGCTACAATCCCCTGTCCTTCTCTAAAGAGGTCTGGCAGTATTCCTGTATAAGAAACCTCTACGTTTTCTTTATAATCGGTTAGCGCGAAGGTGGTGGCCAAACTATTTTCGCTACGTTTAACGCTTCCCTCTACAACCATGCCTCCAGCACGAATACGAGCGCCCTTTGGGGCCTCTCCTTGTGCGATTTGTGTTGGGTTATAAAATAGATTTATATTTTCCGTCAAAGCGTACATGGCCAGACCAATCACGGTCCCAAACCCAACGAGAAGAAAAATAATAAGTGTAAGGCGTTGTTTGCGCTTAGGGTGCATCAATTATTTCCACCTGAAATCAATACTGAAAGATTAGTAAAATAGTTAGCAAATCGTCTGCTAAGGCTCAGTCTGTGCGGTTTGTTTATTCTTGAGTTCCGTGCGTCGATATCTCTGAGAAAGCTCGCGAAGAATAGACTTTCGTTGCATTAGCGGTTGAACATAGGCGATAAGGAATACTAGCAAGCCTATACCGTAACATAGCCACACGTATAAACCATGCCCACCCATATTTAAAAACTCAGAAAAGCTGTCAAAACTCACTGACGCCTCCTAACAAGTAAAACCATTTTTGTTGAACTAAACATGTCGCTAGCGAACTCCGGACTGCTTTACGATGTCCTGAACCCATCTGGTTTTTCGCTCTCGAAGCAATATTTGGTTCTGCATTCTGATAATAACAAGTGCCGCGAAAAAGCAGTAAATACCGATGACCATCACTAATAAGGGTATCCACATTTCTGGCACCATTGCTGGTTTCTCGGTTAATTTAAAGGTTGCTGGTTGATGCAGGGTATTCCACCACTCAACAGAGTATTTAATAATCGGGATGTTCACGACGCCAACAAGCACAGTAATGGCAGATGCCCTTGCAGCCATATTTGCATCTTCAATAGCGGTTTGAATCGAGATCACACCAAAGTATAGAAACAGCAAAATAAGCATGGCGGTGAGCCGTGCATCCCATACCCACCATGTACCCCAGGTTGGCTTGCCCCAAACCGCACCAGTGAATAAAGCTAAAAAGGTAAATGCCGCACCAATTGGTGCAGCGGAAGAAATAAATATATCAGCAATTTTCATGCGCCAAACAAGAGATACTAGAGCAGCTGAAGCCATCATCATGTAGCAAGATTGAGCGAGAATCGCGCTTGGCACATGCAGGTAAATAATTCGGAAGCTGTTTCCTTGCTGATAATCAGGTGGAGCAAAAGCCAGGCCCCATGTAACCCCTGCTGTTATTAAGCCAAGTGCTGCAATCAGAAACCAGGGATAGTACTGTTTCGAAATATCATAGAACCACTTCGGCGAACCAAGCTTGTGAAAAAATGTCCATTTCATGGAGTTACTTCTTAACTAGCATAGATTGATTAAAATACTCGAGCTTCATTAGTTTGAAACACTCATCCGTAGTGCGGCAGCAGACGCAAAGGGCGAAAGTGTAACCGCTAGCACCAGCATGATACCGATAATTGCGAGGTGCCCGCCAACTGGTAAACCGTCAATACTGGCCTGTACCGTACCGGTACCAAATATTAGCACTGGTATAGTCAGTGGTAAGACTAATAGAGAAACCAGCACACCACCAGAGCGCAAGCTTACCGTCAATGCAGCACCAATGCCACCAATTAAGGTGATAACAGGAGTCCCCATGATCAAGGTCAATAAGAGTATTGGCAGGTGTTGAGGGTCAAGATGCAACATGACAGCGAGTAACGGCGACATGACCACAAGCGGCAGAGCAATTAGCAACCAATGAACAAAGGCTTTAACTAGCAGCAGCAGATATAAAGGGTGTGAGCTTAGTACAAGCTGCTCGAGTGAACCGTCGTCGTAGTCGGCCTGGAACAGGCGATCCAAGGAAAGCATTGTAGAAAGTAAGGCAGCAACCCAAACTAAACCAACAGATGCCGTGCCTAGAAAGTCGGGTGAAGGGTCTACGCCTAAGGGAAATAACACAATAATAATAGCGAAAAAAACTAGTGGGTTTGCCAGTTCCTGCTTGTGCCTAAATGCGGTAAGAAACTCTTTAGTTAAAATAGCTTTGGCGACGGGCCACAAACCGGTACTGGAGTTCATGCTCATATTACACTTCCTTTAATGGGAAGTATTTCAAGTCCGGGTAAAGAAAGCTGATGATGTGTTGTAAGAATGATTGTGACACCGCTAATTGCTTTTTCTAACAACAAATTTTCAAACTGGGCAACGCCTTGCTTATCGATGGCAGTAAAGATCTCATCAAGAATCCAGATCTTTGCCTCAGAGAGATATAATTGCGCCAGAGTTACGCGACGCTGCTGACCTGCTGACATATTGCGGCATAGAACATGTTCATACCCTTCTAAGCCGACTGAGCTGAGCGCGCTCCATAGCTGTTGTTCTACAACTGTTTGTCGCAAGCCAAGTAGATAACGCAGATTCTCTAAAGGTGTCATGCTGGTTTTAATGGCAGATTTATGGCCAATAAAAAGAAGCTGAGACTGGAAACTAAGCTGGGATTTATATAGAGCTTCGCCCTGCCAGTTAACTACGCCGTCATATGAAGTGAATAAGCCAGCTAAAATTCGTAGCAAGGTTGTTTTACCTGCACCATTAGGGCCTTCGAGCTGCGTTATCGTGGCAGGAAGAAAACTATGCTCTAGCCCGGAAAACAGAATGCGGTCTTCACGTTCACAAGATAGCTGCTTAATTTGGAGTACTGGCTCAACCATAGAGGTTTATGACTGCTTAAATAGAATCTCGAAGTCGCTATTATACCTGCAAAATACAATTTGAATATCTATTCACTTAGCTTATACCTTACAAATAAGAAAGGTTGCCTAAAGCTATACCACTAATGAGGAAATGCTCGGCAACCTATATCGATCGAGGCGAAATAATCAGATTGAGCGACTAAGCACGCCTTTTTGTAAAGGCATGAACTCCCAGGCCTGAGAGCGTCTGAGCCACAGATATCCAGGCTGTCTGATCAGGTATGGCCTGTTTGCCTTTAGATAGCCTCGCAAGCTGTGATTCGTACCAGGTAATATCAAGCATGGTCATTTTATCGATAAACTTCACGCCAGTGCTGGGTTTCGGTATATCAATCTTGTGCTCGGGATTTGCTATTAGCTCATTGGGAAAATCGGGATAAACAGAGAGCGGTCGAGCCAAACCGATAAAATCAGTTGCGCCACTCTTTAAGGCTTGAAGCATTGCGCTACCTGAGCGGAAGCCGCCAGTAACGACAAGTGGAATTGAAACGCGCTCGCGGATTTTATCTGCATATTCTATGAAGTATGCTTCGCGTCGGCGTGTTGATTCCTTAATGTTATGACCTACCATGCTTGGGCTTTCGTAGGTGCCGCCGGAAATTTCCAGTAAATCAATTCCCGCTTTTGCAAGGGTTTCGACTACTTCCATAGATTCTTCATGAGAGAACCCTCCTTTCGAGTAGTCAGCAGAATTTAATTTAATGCCAATTGGGTAATTATCATCTGTGGCTTCACGAATAGCACGGTAAACCTCTAATACAAAGCGCATTCTATTTTGTAAGCTACCGCCCCACTTGTCTTTTCTCTGGTTGTGGTGTGGAGATAAAAACTGGCTAACCAAATAACCGTGAGCGCCATGAATTTGTACACCATCGAAGCCTGTTTGTTTGGAAAGTTTTGCGGCGGTCGCAAACTTTTCGATTATTTCTAAAATTTCGCTTTCTTCGAGCGCACGAGGGGTGGCAAAGGTGTTTTCAAGCCCCCCACCTAAAGGAATAGCAGAGGGGGCGACTGGCTGCTTTGTTAAAAACGTTGGCGATTGCTTACCTGGGTGGTTTAATTGCATCCAAACTTTGGTGTCATTCTGCTTTGCAGCGTCCGCCCATTGAATGAAGCTCTCGAGGTCGCTTTCGTTATCTAGAACAACGTTTTTTGGTTCGCCAAGTGCTGCCCGGTCAATCATGACGTTACCTGTGATAAGTAACCCAGTACCGCCAGCTGACCAGGTACGATATAACTTAGCAAGTCGCTTGCCCGGATTGTGCTGTTTGTCTCCCAGTTGTTCGCTCATTGCAGACTTAAAGAATCGATTTTTAACGTTTACATTACCTTGTTGATATGGCGTAGCAAAACTTAGACTTGGGTGTGTAGTGCGTGACATGAGAACCTCGGTTTTTGGTTTTTATCTTATTTTGCTAATAATATAGATCTATATTTGTGACCGCTAGTCATGAATAGTGTAATACACATTCCTACCAATGGATTAATCGCAGACAATAAAAAGCCCGGCAACGGCCGGGCTTTAGAAAGTAAAAG
>NZ_LWGJ01000872.1:0-311 GCF_001635845.1 Oleiphilus sp. HI0132
CTGTATGGGATACCGTGACGTTTAGTCGAGGCTTATTTGGTAAAGCGCCTAACACGGCTTATATCGAGAAGACGCTAAAAGACTTATCACTGTGGGATAAGAAAGATAACCGTATTATGGAGTTGTCAGGTGGTATGAAGCGCCGTGTGTTGATAGCCAAAGCGCTGTCGCATGAACCCAAGATTTTATTCTTGGATGAGCCGACAGCTGGGGTTGATGTTGAGCTGCGAAAAGATATGTGGGAGTTGGTCCGTAAGCTTCGAGAAAAGGGGGTCACGATTATCCTCACCACACACTATATTGAGGAAGCA
>NZ_LWGJ01000873.1:0-577 GCF_001635845.1 Oleiphilus sp. HI0132
TTAAGCTCCAACATTGTGCTTGGTGGTGCAGTTAATACCAGCGTAAGTGGAAGCTATACCCTTACTTACAACGTTAGTGACGCCTCAGGCAACGCTTCGACGCAAGTCTCGCGAACTGTTATTGTTAGTGACATGACTGCGCCGGTAATCAGCTTAGTCGGCACAGACCCGCTCAATCATGAAGTAGGCACCATATTCCTCGATCCAGGCGCTATCGCCTCAGATAATATTGATGGTGATATTTCAGCAAATATTGGAGTTACAGGCTCAGTAGATGCCAACACTGTCGGCGCTTATATCTTGTCATATAACGCTTCTGATGCAGCAGGCAATGCCGCAACCACGGTTAATAGAACTGTAAACGTTGCCAATACTGGCGCACCAACCATCACCATGTCTGGTGCCAACCCACTTAATCATGAGCTAAATACAATTTACACCGACCAGGGTGCGACTGCATCAGACGTAGTCGATGATGACGCTACGCTTAGCGCAGCAATTGTCACCATTAACAACGTGAATGAAAATGTCGCAGGCACATACACGGTCACTTACGATGTGACAGACTCTGGTGGAA
>NZ_LWGJ01000874.1:0-521 GCF_001635845.1 Oleiphilus sp. HI0132
GCTGCGGGGCTGCCTGCGCAAGACGAAGCTGTAGAGTTATGGAATGGTATCGGCTTTACGATTGCCAACACTCAGTTCGTTGCTCCAATGGGTTCAGTATCTGAAATCCTGCACCTACCCAAGTACACCTCTGTTCCAGGTGTACGAAACTGGATGCTTGGTGTAGCAAACGTACGTGGCCGTCTACTTCCAATCATGGATTTAGCCTTATTTTTTGATGTTGAATCCAGCTCCAAAAAGAGCAGAGATAAACGAGTCTTAATCGTCGAGCACGGTGAGATTCTTAGCGGCTTTGTCGTAGATAGCGTTCACGGCATGCAGTACTTTTCAGCTGATAGCTTTCAAAAGAATGCTAACTCACTATTAGAAAAGTCAATCCAGCCTTTTATAAAAGGCGCATTTGAAAAGAACAATAGTCAATGGAATGTATTTGATACCTTCACACTGACAAACAATAAAAAGTTTCTTGATGTTGCAGTCAGGTAGTAACGCTGCTCATCATTTGAAAGCAGTAAATTGAA
>NZ_LWGJ01000875.1:0-443 GCF_001635845.1 Oleiphilus sp. HI0132
GATAAGGGGCTTTTTAGCTATTCGCTGGTTACTGAATATCTTCAGAAAACTTGTCTCGACCAGAAAAGTATAGATTCTAGTCCTTGGGTGGAGGCGGTGCGAGGACTTCTCTAGATCCATTATGGCCGGCAGCACTGACAACACCAGCTTGCTCCATTGCTTCAACCAGGTTTGCAGCTCGGTTATAGCCTACCTTCAGCTTTCTCTGCACTGAGGAGATAGATACTCTTCTGGTTTCCGTAACAAATGCTACAGCCAGGTCGAACAAGGCATCTTGTTCGTTGTCTCCACCACCTTCTTCTGCAAAGGCTGCTACCGCGGGGTCTGAGCTATCGCCACCAGATAGAACCTCTTCAAGATAATTAGGTTGCCCGCGTTCTTTCCATGCTTCAACCACCTTATGAACTTCGTGGTCATCAACAAAAGCACCGTGAACACGAATT
>NZ_LWGJ01000876.1:0-920 GCF_001635845.1 Oleiphilus sp. HI0132
TTCCTTACCGTTGTCACCTGGATCAGCGGCAATATGCGTGGGCCAATACCCTTGGATGAGTAAAATATTCTTACCCGCAATTTGACCTGCGAAGCTAGAAAGGCTAGACGCCGCCATGCTATTTCCGATTGTATTGGTGCAGATATTACATTGCCCAGCACGCGAATTGGTATGACTTATGAATTGCAGCCTGAAATTGCTCGAGGCTTAGCCGCGTCTGGTACGTCTAATTCGATCCCTAACTTGCGTATTGCAGGTACGGGTGATGAGCTTTTTGGTCTCGTTACGCACCCGCTGATTACAGGCGGCGATGACAGTGTTGTACCTCTGCATAGTGCATGTGGCTCTAACAGGGAAGAGTCCATTGATTCATGTGTGTCTGATCTAGCTGTAGATGGACGTGTGAAGTATGTCTCGAAGCACCCGTCTGGTTACTACGATTATTACTACCCCATCATTATGAGTGAGAACACACCTCACAATAATATGCCGCAATCCATTAATATCTGGTCTTTCCAAAACCTATTGGTACTTCCATGGTTTGTTGACGGTCACCCAATGACCTTCGCATTGAGCAATGCAAATCAATACGAAAACAGTGGTAATGCCTCAATCGATGTGGATGTAGAGTATCACCATCACTGGTCATGGTTTAAGAAATATCGGTATATCACCAATGCTTCAAGAAAAAGTATGTCTGAAGTGATACTGGACTCATTTGAGTAGTAGAGTCTGAAATACTTAGTCATGTAAAAAACTAGCATAAGGCTGAATAGAAAATCCGATGATGGCAACATTGTCGGATTTTTTTATGGGCTTTCGTTAAGGCTTAATCAATATTTTTGTGGCCCAGGCTTTAAGGCAATGCGTATATACCTGTTTGTTACCGTTAATAATAAAAAAGGTGTCAGGTCTTTTTT
>NZ_LWGJ01000877.1:0-633 GCF_001635845.1 Oleiphilus sp. HI0132
ACCATCCCCAACGGGTGACCCTCATGTTGGTACAGCATATATTGCATTGTTTAATATGTGTTTCGCCAAGCAACACGGAGGTAAGTTTATCCTTCGAATTGAAGATACTGACCAAGCGAGAAGCACGCCAGAATCGGAACGTGATATTTTATCTTCAATGAAGTGGTTAGGGCTTGATTGGGACGAAGGTCCAGATGTAGGTGGTGATTATGGGCCTTATCGCCAGAGTGAGCGAAAAGACGACTATCGTGCCTATGCCGAGCAGTTGGTCGAACAGGGTAATGCCTTTTATTGTTTTCGTACACCAGAAGAGCTTGATGCGATTCGTGAAGAGCGAAAAGCGGCGGGTTTAAACCCTGGGATTAAAGGTGACCTTGAGTTATCTAGTGACGAAGTCAAAGAACGTTTAGCTCGTGGCGATGCGCATGTTATTCGTATGAAAGTTCCGGACGAAGGTGTTTGCGAAATTGACGATATGTTACGTGGCAAGATAGAGATTGACTGGTCTCAGGTCGATTCTCAAATTCTGCTTAAGTCAGACGGTATGCCTACTTATCACCTGGCGAATGTAGTTGATGACCATTTGATGGCGATCACGCATGTTATCCGTGGTGAAGAGTGGATTAACTCGGC
>NZ_LWGJ01000878.1:0-557 GCF_001635845.1 Oleiphilus sp. HI0132
AGCGGTCTATAACCTCCTGGCAACGACGTTCCATTTCAGGGTTTTCACGCTGTACAGAAGCAAAATCCAAGTCCTCATGACTAGCACCTGAATCCATCGAAGAGGCTGCACCGCCGCCAAGGCCGATCAGCATGGCCGGGCCACCCAATACAATTAGCTTTGCACCAACATCGATGTCACCTTTCAGTACATGGGACTCTTTAATATTTCCCATACCACCAGCAATCATAATAGGCTTGTGGTAACCCTTGATTTCCTGACCATTCGGGCCAGCAACTTCTTCTTCAAAGGTTCTAAAGTAGCCACACAAGTTCGGTCGACCAAACTCATTATTGAAGGCAGCACCACCTAGAGGACCGTCAAGCATGATGTTATAGGCAGAAGTCATTCGGTCAGGCTTGCCAAAATCTGTTTCCCATGGCTGTTCGAAACCAGGAATTCTTAGGTTCGATACCGTAAAACCTGTCAGACCAGCTTTAGGTTTTGCGCCTTTACCTGTAGCACCTTCATCACGAATCTCACCACCTGAACCTGTCGAGGCACCAGAGAATGGAGAA
>NZ_LWGJ01000879.1:0-659 GCF_001635845.1 Oleiphilus sp. HI0132
TTCATCATCAACAATTAATACGGTTTTTTCTGACATAGTACTTACTCCAAAAATCAAACTGTATTAAAACGGCAAGCTGTTACAGTTTTATGACACTACACTGTAAGCCTATGCTGAGAACCTAATGAGCGCTCCTTTTTGCGAAGTTTTACAATTCACCTGACATAAAAGTCTAGAAACAGTCCCAGGAATAAAACCATACCCACCCAGTTATTGTTCAAAAACGCCTTAAAGCACTCATCTCTGTCACGATGGCGAATCAAGTGCTGCTGATATACAAATAGTACCGACGCAACGACAATACTCAGAAAGTAAAACTGCCCCATTTCAAGCTGTTCACCTAACAAGCTCAGCGTCAATATCACCAAAACCTGCAAAAATGCGATAATCGCCCGATCAGCCGAACCAAATAAGATGGCCGTGGATTTAACGCCGATTTTGATATCATCATCCCTATCGACCATGGCATACATCGTATCATAAGCAACGGTCCACAAGACTGTTGCCATATAGATCAACCAGATATGCGCAGGCAGTTCATTCACTTGCGCGGCATAAGCCATAGGAACGGACCAGGCAAATGCAGCACCTAAGACCACCTGTGGTAAATAAGTATAGCGCTTCATGAAGGGATAAGCAGAAGCAAGTGCGAGTGCACC
>NZ_LWGJ01000880.1:0-488 GCF_001635845.1 Oleiphilus sp. HI0132
TAACCTAGGAACGGATAGTGATGACCATATCACCTCGGACGGCGTAGGCTCGAAGCACTATTATGGGTTCAGTGGTGCCGACACTATTGATGCCGGAGACGGCCAGGATTATGTCTATGGTGGTGATGATAACGACGCAATCAATGGCAATAGTGGGGATGATTATCTGTATGGTGATGTCGGTGATGACGTTATTGCAGGAGGAGAAGGAGACGATGTCATTTTTGGCGGAGCAGGAAATGATACCTACCTGTATAGCCTGGGTGATGGTGCTGACTATATCTCGACCTATGATGAAACTGAAGGTCGACAAGATGTCCTTGTTTTCGATGAGTCGATTGCTGCCCAGACCAGCTATGTGACACGAAGTGGTGATGATCTAAAGCTTGTTCTTGGCAATGATGACAGCATCGTCGTTGAAAGCTTCTTTAAAGAAGATGACCCTAATTACGCCTTAACAGCGATTAACTTTTCCGACGGTACTTCAT
>NZ_LWGJ01000881.1:0-1436 GCF_001635845.1 Oleiphilus sp. HI0132
TTCCACCTCACTTGGGTGATGCCCGTAATCATCAACCAACATAACTTTTGAAGCGCTCTTCGCTTCAGTATCTTGTCGTTGAACAGCGTAGTCGCCATACACCTGAAAACGACGCCCTACCCCTTGGAAACTTTCCAAGGCTCTTTGAATTGCGGCATCTTCAACACCCTCATCACTCGCCACAGTGATAGCAGCCAGTGCATTCAGAACATTATGATGCCCCGGCATTTGTAGCGTGATATCCAGGTCATTCATACCCGCCGGTCTCTGTACGGTAAAGCGATTGTGCATACCGTCTTGGCGAATATTATGCGCCCGATAATCCGCACTTTCTGACACACCATAAGTAAGGACGGCACGTGATACCTGAGGCATTATTTCTTCTACTACTGGGTCGTCTACACACATCACCGCAGCACCGTAAAACGGCAGGTTATGAAGGAAGTCTACAAAGGTCTGTTTAAGCTTTGAGAAGTCGCCACCATAGGTATGCATATGATCCGCTTCGATATTTGTAACCACTGAAATCATCGGTGTAAGGTGCAAGAATGACGCATCACTCTCATCTGCTTCAGCAACCAGGTATCGAGACCCACCCAGACTTGCATTGGTACCCGCGCTATTTAAGCGACCACCGATCACATACGTAGGGTCTAAACCTGCCTCGGCGAGTACCGATGCAATCAAACTGGTTGTAGTTGTTTTGCCATGCGTTCCCGCAATCGCGATACCGTGACGATAACGCATTATTTCAGCCAGCATTTCTGCTCGCGGAACAATTGGCGTACGGTGCTCTCTGGCTGCAGCCACTTCCGGGTTGTTTTCATCAATCGCAGAAGAAACCACTACTACATCGGCTTGTGCGACATTTTCCGCATCATGCCCAAAATAGATTTTCACTCCTAATGAAGCGAGTCGTTTTGTCACTGCTGACTCATTTAAATCTGAACCCGAGATTTGGTAACCCTGGTTACGTAGCACTTCTGCAATTCCGCACATGCCCGCGCCACCAATACCTACGAAATGGATCAGACTGATACGGCGCATCTCTGGAATTTCACTCAATACCATGCTTCCTGCATGCTTTAGTACACTCGCATTTGGTTTATCAGGCATAGCAGACTCTCCTACATTCACTGGCTACATTCTCTGTTGCGTCTGCTTTGGCTAATTTTCTTGCTGCCTCGGACAAAATCGATATTCTCTCGGGTTTACTAAATAAAGGAGCCAAGACCTCACTCAAGGTCGACTCGCTCAAATCCTGTTGGTCTAATAACCATGCCGCACCGCCCTTGGTCATATACTGGGCATTGAGCGTTTGGTGGTCATCGACCGCATGAGGATAAGGGATGAGGATCGCTCCCAAGCCCGCCACACATAGTTCAGATATGGTTAAAGCACCGGCTCGACAGATCACAAAGTCAGCCCAGCGATAG